>CAZTPB010000135.1:0-5670 GCA_964614555.1 uncultured Bacteroides sp. | reverse complement strand
CACCGCGGCGCATCGTCTATGTGAGTTGCAATCCCGCCACACAGGCACGCGACCTCCAACTCCTGGACAAGGATTACAAAGTGATGGCCGTACAACCCGTGGACATGTTCCCCCACACACACCACGTGGAAAACGTGGTGCTGCTGGAGAAACGAGTATAAATGTTCAATGATAAGCCGTTGGTGCTGAAATAAAAGACATAATTATGCGTAATAGAAACAATCGTGACAATAACCGCAGGCCTTCCATTGCCAGAGGGGCGCAATATACCGATTTCCCGGTAGTGAAGGAGCCTATGGAACTGATGGATTTTCTGATACAGAAGGGTACTATGAGCCGGAACAAGGTAAAGACACTGCTCACACACCGTGCCATATTGGTGGACAAGAATATCATGACACAATACAACTTCATGCTTCAGCCTGGGATGCGGGTGCAGATGAGTAAGAAACACAAATTCACAGAATTTCGTAGCCAGCAGCTGAAGATTGTCTATGAGGATGCTTACATAGTGGTCGTCAATAAGCGTGAGGGTGTCTCCTCTATCGGTTCGGGCAGGACGAAAGAACGTACGGCTCACCAGATACTCTCTGAATATGTGCAACGTGCTGCACGTGGCAACCGTGTTTACATCGTGCATCGTCTCGACCGCGAAGCATCGGGCCTAATGCTTTTCGTCAAGAGCGAAAAACTCAAGATAAAAATGCAGGATAGTTGGAGCCGCTTCGTCAGTGAACACCGTTATGTAGCCGTTGTGAATGGTGAAGTGGAGCAGGATAGGGGAGTCGTGTCATCTTGGATGGAAGAGGGACGGCTTTGTTCTTCTTTCTCTTTTTCGATGCGGCATCAGGACAATGTGGCCGTCACCTGTTATGATACAATCAGGCGTGCCAATGGCCGTTCGTTGGTGGAACTGGTTCCGAAGACGGCTTTGAAGAGTCAGGTGCGCGTACATATGCAACTTTTGAATCATCCCATTATCGGCGATGCGGGAAAGGTTGGTGAAGCGGATGCATCGGGCAGACTCGCTTTGCACGCTTTCCGTCTCTGTTTCCATCATCCGGTGACGGGTGATTCTCTTTGTTTTGACACCTCCTATCCAAACGAGTTCAGAAAATTGCTTGCCGAGCACCCGGATAGGTTGTAGTAGGATAGAATATGTCTGTTTTGTCAATCTTGCGCCCATGGTTCGGCGGATTAGTCGGACTTTTCTTTCCTCGCTGTTGTCCGGTGTGTGGAGGTCGTTTGGTGCAGGAAGACGAATGTGTCTGTTTGACTTGCATGGCCGGTTTGCCCCGTACCGGTTATCATTTGAAGCCGGGCAACCGTATGGAGCAGCGTTTTTATGGCATTGTACCTATAGAGCGTGCGGCTGCCTATTATCATTATTCACCGCAAAGTCCGTATAGCCGGATAGTCTATCGGATTAAATATTTGGGAGATGTCCGGATGGGAATCTTTATGGGCAGGTGTATGGCTGGCCATCTGATGAAAGACGGCACATTTCTTCAAGGGATTGACCGGATAGTGCCGGTTCCACTTTCCGTTTCCCGTCTGCGCGAGCGTGGATACAATCAGAGTCTTCTTTTGGCGCAGGGTATCAGCGAAGTTTCAGGTATCCCCATTGATGAAACCCTATTGAGCCGTGTGACCGACAATCCGACTCAAACGAGACTTAGCGGCCATGAACGGTGGGAGAATGTGGAAGGCATCTTTGATGCATCCGGACACACCTTAACGAATCTTTGCGGCAAGCATTTCGTTCTTGTTGATGATGTGGCTACGACGGGAGCCACTTTGGCCAATTGTGCTTTGGCTCTTCATCAGGCTATACCCGCTTGCAAGGTCAGTCTCTTGTCATTGGCCCTGGCTGATGGAGGGGGGTGAACCGGACTATTCTTCGAAAGTGGCTTTCTCGAATTGAAACTGTCCTTGATCCAATGTGCGGAAGACTACGGTTGTGTCGGCTTGGTAGTTCTTGCGTAACTTCAAGTATGTCTTTTCCAATTTCGCTTTTTTCTCAGAGAAATGGATAGCACAGGTGCGGTGTGGCAGATTCAACACATTCTCCATATATCCTTTCAATTGGTAGGAGTAATGGTTACGTGCATTCAGAAAGCCTTTTTTAATCAGCTCTTTTCCTTGGATGGATTGGATGTCGGTGAAATATACGACAGAGTCACCGAAAGCTGCGGCAATGCCGAACATATAGACGTTTTGTTCATTCTTGTCTCCGGCCATTGCAGGGGTGCAGTATAGAGTGCTTCCCAAAGCCATCATCAGTAGCATCATTAGTTTTTTCATGTCTTATTATCCGTTGTTCTTTATTACAAATTGTATGTTCATTTTCCCAAAAAAGGTTTCAGCAGGCCGTTGTAGCCTGCATGACGGAGTTTCTTCAATGTCTTCTCCTTGATTTGGCGCACCCTTTCACGACTAAGGCCGAAATGTGCTCCAATCTCTTCCAAAGCCATCTCCGGACGATTGATACCGTAGAACATTTTCAGTATCTCCCGTTCCCGTTCGGGAAGCAGGGCCAGAGTACGGTGTATCTCTGTGGCGAGAGATTCCTGGTCGAGCAGTTTGTCTGCTTCAATATCCGTTTCATCAGCGAGGACATCCTGCAGGCTATTCTCTTCTGCGTCGGTGAATGGCGCATCGAGTGAGAGGTGCTTCCCTCCCTGTTTCATCACTTCAGCCACTTTGTCGGGTGAAATGTCCAATGCTTCTGCCAGTTCGTCGTTGGATGGATTCCGTTCATGCTCTTGTTCCCATTTTGAGAACGTACGGGCAATGCGTCCCAAATGTCCTACCTGATTGAGTGGCAGTCGCACGATGCGTGATTGGTCAGCCAGTGCCTGGAGTATGGATTGCCGGATCCACCATACGGCATAGCTGATAAACTTGAATCCGCGTGTTTCATCAAACTTGTGCGCTGCTTTTATCAGTCCGATGTTGCCTTCGTTGATGAGGTCAGGCAGGCTCATACCCTGATTCTGGTATTGCTTGGCCACAGATACCACAAACCGCAAGTTCGAACGGGTCAGCCTGTCCAATGCCTGTTGGTCACCTTGTTTGACACGCTTTGCCAGTTCTGCCTCTTCTTCTACCGTGATAATCGGTTCGCGCCCGATTTCTTGCAGGTATTTCTCTAGCGAGGCGCTTTCACGGTTGGTAATGCTTTTGGAAATTTTCAATTGTCTCATGCAAAGACAACAAATTCCGCCGACAAATGTACGACTTTAAATCGGATTTTCCGCCGTTTTCATCATTTTTTAGAATCTGTTTTGATTTTCCGCCGGCACCCTTA
Source organism: uncultured Bacteroides sp. (assembly GCA_964614555.1). GTDB lineage: Bacteria > Bacteroidota > Bacteroidia > Bacteroidales > Bacteroidaceae > Phocaeicola_A. The sequence continues at coordinate 2,360 of CAZTPB010000135.1, read as the reverse complement.
ATATTGCTCTTTGGTGTTAGGGAAGTCGCCACTCTTCACATCCTCGATGTATCGCCCGATGGCACTGGTCATGATGTCGTGCAGGTTGGCATATATACGCAAGAATCGCGGACGGAATCCGTTGGTCATCCCCAGCATGTCTGACACCACCAGCACTTGTCCGTCTACTCCTCCTCCGGCACCGATACCTATGACGGGGATAGTCAGTTCGTTGGCTACGCGGGTTGCCAGTTCTGAGGGTATTTTTTCGAGCACCAAGCCGAAGCATCCGGCATCCTCCAGCAAATGTGCGTCGCGTATCAGTTTTTCGGCTTCAGCCTCCTCTTTGGCTCTTACGGTATATGTCCCGTATTTGTTGATGGATTGCGGCATCAGTCCCAAATGTCCCATGACGGGGATTCCTGCTGAGATTATGCGTTTCACAGTGCCGATAATCTCTTCACCACCTTCCATCTTCAAGGCATCAGCGTGGCTCTCCTTCATGATGCGGATGGCCGACGAGAGCCCTTCCAGTTCGTTTCCCTGATAGGAACCAAAGGGCATATCCACGATGACGAGTGCACGTTTCACTCCCCTTACTACAGATTTGCCGTGATAAATCATCTGGTCGAGTGTGATGGGCAGGGTGGTGACGTTGCCTGCCATGACGTTGGAAGCAGAGTCGCCCACCAGAATCACGTCAATACCGGCAGCATCGACTATTTGGGCTGTTGTGTAGTCATACGAGGTCAGCATGGAAATCTTTTCTCCACGCTGTTTCATTTCTGTCAATCTGTGGGTGGTCACTTTGCGGTTGTCATCTGAAATATATCCAGCCATAGTTTTTTCCTTTATTCCTTATACCTTAATTTATATATATTGTATATACTGAACTGAGCAAATATGAATGCTTGCTTCTTGCTTCCCTTATAGGGCAGGGATGAGTTCGCAGGTCTTTTCGCGAAAATCGTTCCATACCCGGTCAGCCAGAGGGGCTATCTCCTTGGCAGAGTTGGTGGTTGCCAGTCCCACGACGGTCATGCCTGCTCTTTTTCCTGCTTCCAGTCCGTGGAAAGAGTCTTCAAATACGACACATTCTTCGGGTCTGCATCCCAATCTGGCCGCTGCTGTGAGGAAACAGTCTGGGTCAGGTTTCGAGCGGTTGAACATATCAGCCGTCAGGATAAAGTCGAAGAGCGTCAGCAGTTCGGGGATACACCGGTAGGCGTTGCTCATCTTTTTGTCGTTCGAGCTGGTGACGATGGCTGTCTTTACACCTCTTTTCCGTAGTTTTTCGACATATTCCCGTGTGCCGCAAATGTAGTTGAATGTCATTTGCTGCTCAAATTCGTCCAATTCTCGTGTGATGCGTGCTTGCACCTCCGTTTGTCCCTGAAAATGTCTGTCGAATATTTGCTCAAGGGTTTGTCCCTTGATGATACGGTCGAAATGAGGAATCTCCGGATGGTATCTTTCTCCTTGCCGTGTCCAAAAGATGCTGTATTGTGGTTCGGTATCCACTACGGTTCCGTCGAAGTCGAACAGTGCCGCTGCAGGTATCATATAATTTGCCATATATTTGTTCATGTAGAAAAACGGGTGCAAATTTAGGTATAAATTTCGATTTGTAGGCCGGTTAGATAAGAAAAATGTCGGGGTCACCCCTATCTTTGCGTTGTGGAGGTCTCGGTGAGCGAGTCTCAAATCCGATGTTTGACGAACCCAATGTCCCGAAATCTTAAATGCCTGTAGGGATATCAAGGACAAGAAGTCGGGATTTGGTGGTAACAAGTATTTTATTTGTTCCCCAAGTGTTGATGTATCGTTAAATATATACAAAAAAATGTTTTGATTCCTTATGTTTTGCCATTCCTTGCGTATTTTTGTGCACAAAAAAGGTGAAAGTGAGCAAACCGACAGAGCAATGGAGCAAAATTTAATATCACTGATAGAGCAGAGTATAGTCGATAATTGGGATAGGAAGGCCCTGACAGATTATAAAGGGGCTACTTTACAATATAAGGATGTAGCCCGTAAGATTGAAAAAATACACATTGTGTTGCGGCATATAGGTATCCGGCCGGGTGATAAGATAGCAGTTTGCGGTCGTAATAGTGGCCCTTGGTGTGTCGCTTTTCTCGGAGTGATTACCTATGGAGCCGTCATCGTGCCGGTGCTTCATGAGTTCAAGGCTGACAATATACACAACATTGTCAACCACTCCGAAGCGCGTTTTCTCTTTGTGGGCGATCAGGTGTGGGAGAATCTTGATGAGCGTCAGATGCCCGCCCTCGAAGGTATCATTTCGCTCAAGGATTTCAGCATATTGGTGAGCCGTTCGGAAAAGTTCACTTATGTGCGTGAACACTTGAACGAGCTTT
>CAZTPB010000134.1:0-5687 GCA_964614555.1 uncultured Bacteroides sp. | reverse complement strand
TTCAAGCAAAATTAAAGAAAGAAAATTTTCGTATTCTTGCTTTTCTTCTCTATAATATCCGCCTCCATTCATCTGATTATCCACGCTACTCCCTCGGTTATCATCTGATTATCCACGCTACTCCCTCGGTTATTCCTGCGGGAAGCAGTGGGTTTGTCGTCTCCACAATGGGGGTTGTGGCAAAGGTCGTGCGCTGTCCTTCGGGCAGGGTTGTGTCTCCAATCATGCGGTTGGTCAATTGGTTGGCGACTTCAATGCACACTTTGTTTCCTCCAGTTTGTAAGCAATCGGTCACATCCACTTCCCAGGGGGCACACCACAGATGTCCGGCATCCGCGTCATTTACCCTCACTCGGGCCACCGTATGTAATCCGTTGATGCGCAGGTAGACACGTTTGACCGAATCTGCAACCGACGGTTTCACAAACAACCGGCTATAACGAGCCGTACCCGAGTGGTGCTTTATCCTCTCCAACATTGCCGGTGATGCACCTTTGATTGCCAATGTGTCAACAGACCGCCAGTCTGTCAGCGTGGGCATATTGATTTGTATGGTGTCGTTGGGGGATATGAACTCGACCTGCCAGCCGTGATTCATCGGGATAACCTGCTCCTCATCTTTTTAATGTCACTTATAGAACCTCCCTCAAGTGAAAAAAATACCAAATTGTCACTAAGAATTAAACCTTATTTATATAGTCTTGTCATATATTCATCATTCAAATATTCATAATAATACGAAATTCCAATCTAACTCAAACACGTATGAGAGGCTATTTGATAGGGGCATCTCTGCTACTTGCTACAAGTACAGCTATTGCCAACAACACGAGAAACATACGCATATCGGGGACAATGGGTGAAGCCGTATATGCCATAAATGAGGTGCGGAGCATCAAGTTTGACACTACAGGCAACATGGTACTGAACCTGCACGACGGCTCACATTTGATGTGGAGCTTCGATGAGGTGGGAACTATGGATTTTATGCAAGTGTCTCCTGCTCAACAAACAGCGGTCAGGTATATAGCGGGCAATGTTGTAAACTTCGCTAATGGGATATTGAACATACAAGGACACGCAGGATGCCACGTAGGTCTGTGGGATATTTATGGACAACTGATTGCTGACGGGATTATCAATGAGATATGGACATACAATATGCAAACATTGCCGAAAGGGATTTATGTTGTGCGTGTTGGAAGTGAAACCTTTAAAATAATGAAGCCATGAGACGTGCATTTTTAGCTTTTGCAGGCATCATTGCAGTTTTGACCATACATGCCGAACGTGACATCCGATTTTACATGAACACCGGAGAAGTGAAAAGCATTGCTGTGAGCCGCATAGACAGCATTGCTTTTGATACAGAAAATGATCTTTTGATGATGATCCTGCAAGAAAACCGTACGGATAGTCTTCCGCTTGCAGCGCTTGACAGCATACAATATGCCACATTGCCAACAGGAGTGTATGTAACATACGACCAAGAGCGGGCTACGGTGTTGAACCCCTATGCCTTTGATGGTGTAGAGGTAGAAATTGACGGTGCCAAAGTTACTGTCACATCAGCCATGACCACAGAAATCGCTTATCACCTCACCGGTGAGAGTGCTTCCGGAGCATTCAAGTTGTATGGAAACAAGAAATACGAATTATATCTTGACGGCCTGACTCTGACCAACAATCAGGGGGCTGCAATAAACATCCAATGCGGCAAGCGTGGACAAATATACCTTACCGAAGGTTGCTACAATTTGTTGGCGGACAATCCGACCTACACTTTTGTTGAAGGAGAGGACCAAAAGGGGACAATCTTCAGCGAAGGCCAATTGGTATTTCTCGGAGAGGGGACACTCGGTGTCACCGGAAACTACAAGCACGCCATCTGTAGCGACGACTACATAGCGGTGCGTAGCGGCAATATCAGCGTAAGTAGCGCAACTGGCGATGCCCTGCATGCCAATGACTCTATTGTCATATATGGCGGCAACCTCACTCTGACCGCTAATGACGATGTGATGGATTGTGAGGGAATCATTGCCGTATATGACGGCTATGTGGAGATACAGTCAGAGACAAATGCTTCCAAAGGCATAAAAAGCGACACAGACGTTCTGATAGCAGGCGGAAAGATAAACATCACGATGAAAGGGAATGTTGCCTATGATGACAGTGGGGAACTTTCGTATGCAACGGCTATCAAAAGCAATGGCCACTATCACCAACACGGTGGCACGCTTACCCTGAGCACTTACGGAACAGGCGGACAAGGGATATCTGCCGACAGCACACTTAACATAACTGGTGGATATGCAACCATAACGATTGCCGGTACGGGTTCTTCATACACAACCACTTCGGGTACGACCGACTATTATTCCGTAAAAGCACTGAAAAGCGATGGAGCCATGAACCTGCTTGGTGGTATCATTGACTGCAAAGCCACGGGGAATGGCGGAAAGTGTATCGTATCTGATGGATTGCTCACCATAGGTACAACCGATGGTGATGCAACATATCCCATCATAACGGCCACAACCAGTGGCTCTGCACTCTCTGCCGGCTCTAACGGACAAGGAGGAAACAACCGACCCGGAGGAAACCGACCCGGAGGTGGCGGATGGCCTGGTGGTATGGGTGATGACAGTGGATTCAATGCTGCACCTAAAGCCATCAAGGGAGCTGCGGATGTGGTGATAAATAGCGGCAGCATTTATGTAAAGACTCAGGCCGATGGCGGAGAAGGAATAGAAAGTAAAGCAAGAATGACCATTAATGGGGGGACGATAGAGTGTGCCACCTACGATGATGGCATCAATGCCGCAACCAGTCTGACCATTAACGGAGGTGCCATATACAGTCATGCTACAAACAATGATGGCATAGATTCGAATGGGACACTGGCCATTTACGGTGGAGTAATACTTTCATCCGGTACCTCTTCACCTGAAGAGGGGGTCGATTGTGACAACAACACCTTCATCATAGCAGGAGGCACACTCATCGGTACAGGAGGAGCAACCAGTTCGCCTACATCAGCATCGCAATACTACGGAAAGCTCTCTTCTGTCTCCGTGTCGAGCGGCAAATACTTGGCGATAAAGAATAGTAAAGGTGATGTGATATGTTCATATCGTTGTCCGAACACGGTAAGCGGAGCTACCATATTGGTCAGTGCCCCCGAGTTGACCCAAAGCAGCCATACACTGATGTACAATGTCACTTCTGTATCTTCTCCATCTGCCACTCTTTTTGATGGCGTATTTACCATAGGAGGAACCCTGTCCGGTGGCTCTTCGAAAACATTCACACCTTCAAAGAAATAGAGGAGACCGGAAAAGCTGCGTTTGAGGGTTCTGAAAATACGATTTGTCACCCGTCCTGTGCATATGGGCGGGTGACAAATTGTATAGTTATGGGATTATTTGGCGGGCGATACGCTTACGGCACTCACATCGATGGGAAGCCATACTGCCATCTGGCCGCGCCCCCGGTGTGCCCAAGCATAATAGGGAATGAGGGTCAGAGGAGTGTCTTTAATCACGAGTGTACCGTTGGAGGTGTAGCTGAGTGATTGGGCTGCAGTCGTGAGTGTCTGTATCTTGCTGCCTTGAATATCCTGGTTCCCTAAAGAAAAAGCAGGTTGCTGATTCAATAGTACAGAAGAAATATTGCACTCATTGTCCGGCCATTCGGCACAATATACCAACGGACCCCGTTCTACTGCTATGCGTCCATGATTCTCAATTACCCGGTTGTGCGACTTCACTGTTCTGGCCTCCATATCGAAATGTACGTGGATGCGGTCTCCTTTCTTCCATTTTCTGTCGATGACGAAATAGCCATGTTGGAGTTCACCGTCTGCAGCTTCTCCATTTACCATGATGCGGTAGCCTGGGTTCTTTTTGTCTGCATAGGTGTAAAGGTCGCTGGGGACAACTTCTCCTTTCACCCATCCGGGGATACGCACGTGGATGGCAAACTCTCCGCTTCCTTTCTTCAAGTCGATGTTTATGTCGCCCTCCCATGGGTAGTCGGTTGTCTGTTGCAGTTCGATGGTGCGACCGCCTACTTTAGTCCTCACCGTATTACCGGCAAAGAGATTGATATATAGAGACCGGTCTTTTACAGCATAGATATATTGTGGTAAAGAAGGAATGAACCGGCTGGCATTGCTGGGGCAACAGGCACAGCCGAACCAAGGCTGACGCTCGTGTTGGCCTTCGGATGCCAACGGATTGGGATAGAAGAATCGTCCGCCATCTATGCTGATGCCGGAGATGACTCCATTGTAAAGAGTCCTTTCCAGTGCGTCATAATACTTGGATTCTCCGTGCAGTAGGAAGAGGCGATAGTTGAGATAGACTTGTGCGATGGCTGCGCATGTCTCACAATAGGCTGTCAGGTTGGGTAGCTGGTAGTTCCGCCCGAATGCTTCTCCATGATTGGTGGCTCCCACACCGCCGGTGATATAGAACTTCTTCCCCACAATGTTCTCCCAGATAGTGTCGATGGCGGCAATGTATCCCTTATCTCCTGTCAGCGCGGCCACATCAGCCATGCCGGCATACATGTATCCGGCTCGTACGGCATGCCCTACGGCCTCTTTTTGTTGTAATACCGGCAGGTGGCTCTGGCTGTATTCGTGACGGATGGTAGTGTGTCCCCGTTTGTCGAGGAAGAACTTGGCTTGTTCGAGATACTTCTTGCCTCCGGTGGCCAGGTAGAGTTTGGCCAATCCCATTTCGGCTATTTGGTGTCCCGGCACCACGCAGGCCTGTCCCGGCTTTTCGCCTACCTCGCGGCATACACAGTCGGCATACCGGATGGCGATGTCGAGCAGCGAGCGTTTGCCTGTAGCCTGCCAATGTGCGACAGCTGCCTCACAGAGATGCCCCAGGTTGTAGAATTCGTGGCTCAGGTCTTCCACCTTCGACCATCGTGTGGCTCCTGCCCAATGGTGTGGGTCGGCAGGGTTCTGTGTGCGTGCGGTGTAGAGGTATCCGTCAGGCTCTTGTGCCGAGGCTATCACGCCGATGACGCTGTCCACGTATGCTTCCAGCTTCTTGTCCGGATAGGTTTGCAGCAGGTAGCTGGCCCCTTCGATGATTTTGTAGGGGTCGGTGTCGTCGAACGAATATCCCACGCCGTTCACTTTGAACACCCGGGTCGTGTCTTTCATGTGCAGGGCAGCGTTGCTGAAGTTGGTGTATCGCCCTGTCTCTTCGCTTTTGCTGAAGGCCAGCGGGATGGTCACTTCGCGGCTGGCTTTCAGCCGTTCGCCCCAGAAGGTGTTTGCATCTACCTTCACGCTTGTGAAGGGCACTTGCGCGATGGGGTATCCGCCGTTGTCGTGTGGTTGTGCTTCTGCCATCCGGCAGGTGGCAGTCAGGAGGGTCAGTGTGAAAAAGATTTTTTTCTTCATGATGCAAATGTTTTTAATCGTTACTAAGGTAGGTTTCCTCTCTTCTTTGGGAGGTGGGGCAAAGATAGTCACTTTTCCTCTTCCCTCCAAATGCGGAAGTGTTTTTTATGGAAGGTTCTATAAAACAAGGGGGCGTGCTTCAGTGAGCACGCCCCCTTTCTGCTGAAGTGTAGGGAGGTTCTATAAATTAGTTTCTTCGTTTGTTCGGGTTGGTTCTCTGCTTGGACGCTTTGCTTGTCTTTTTGGCGATTTTCATACG
>CAZTPB010000133.1:1732-5943 GCA_964614555.1 uncultured Bacteroides sp. | reverse complement strand
CGTCTCGGACAGGAAGAGCCTAAGCGTACGCGCTACCGCAAGCTGATGGAGGATTAAGGAATATTATATATAATGAAGATTAGGCGCGGATACGCGGGTAACACGAGTTTCAATTGATTCGTATTCCGCGTAATCCGCGCCTAAACTTTATAATAACTTCTATTATCTTATGTCGGACTTATTTCATTAGAACTTAAAACTGTCCTTCTTCACGTATATGCGATAGTTCTTGATACCGCCGGGAACTTCTTTCTCCATACGAGGAAGATATTGGAAGGCAGTGAGTGTCTGTACACTACCGAGATCGATAATCACAGAGTGGGGGAATTTCACTCCACCAACGGTGCTCCAATAAGTAGATTCCTGTAGGTCGTAAAGTTTATCAGCTGCCCGGTTGCCCCTGTTTGTCTCTTCGCTATCAGCATAACTTATAGTCCATGGTTCACGGCTCAGGCGTTCACCATTTTGGTCGAGCAGATAGCACTCGGCAATACAAGCAACATCTTTGCCATCGTGTGCATCAAGAGCCTCAATGCAAACATAACGTCCGCTGACAGGAGCATCAAATTTCACTTCCTGCCATCCGTTGCCGGAAGTAAAGAACCCCTTAGCCACAGGCTTCTCAGTGCTGAGGTCGAGTTGTTGCCCTTCCTTTCTGTGGGTTTTGGGCTTGATATTGTTGAGTTTGTCGATGATAGGTTGGTCCAAACCTTCTACCACCGGATTGTCAGTGCCCACAACATCGAGTACGATGATTTCGTTCTTACCCTTCTTCAACCAGCACCCAGGCATATAGAGCGTCTGCTGAGGACCGATATTCCAGAAGCGGCCAATGGCATGACCATTGACATAGACTTGACCTTTGCCCCATGTCTCCATATTAATAAAGGTATCACCGACTTTCTTGAGATTGAAATATCCGCGATAATACCCCATCTTGCCTTGCAAAGCATCATGACGCATCTCCAACGTCATGGGACCATCAATAGCCTTGACAGCTGTCTCATAATCATCAGGAATAGTGGCCATTTCCCAATTTTTGAGGTCATAAGTGGTGGCGTGCCCGTTCACCTCTGTAGTAAGAAGTACACGGTCTGTGATACCCTTAAAATCTTTGATGGCACGTCCGAAGTTGATACGCCCCATACCCTCAACGAGGATAACGAGCACATCTCCTTGCTTCACAGAGGGAAGGGGGAGGGAGTTCTCGTGAAGTACACGGTCAATCTTGCCAATGTATTTACCATTAATATAGACCTGTGCGTAGTCGTGACCATCTTTCAACGTCAAAAGGCTTTGGCTTTTGATTTCAGGCAGAGTAGTGGAGTATTTCACAGTACCCCATCCCATATTAAGTTCTTCGAAAGTCTTCACTTCACGGCTCTGTACACGCTGACTGATACCCTGATCTATGGAAACGAACTGTTCCAATTTCACTTTCGGAAAAGCAATGAGGGGCATAGGTGCTTTGGGAATGGAAGGGAGTTTTTCATCGGAAAACTCGGCCATCATCTCACGCAATTCATGATATTTAGGCGTAGCATGGCCGTATTCATTAATGGGGGCATCGTAATCATAAGAGGTAACATCAGGTGCGAAACCTGGTGAGTTGGCACCAGCCCAATGCCCAAATGAAGTTCCTCCATGAGTCATGTAGAGACTGAATGATATGTTCTTTTCTAACATTTCACGCATACCAGCCACCATATCCTTAGCGGTGCGTGTTTCGTGACGGCCTCCCCACTTGTCGAACCATCCGCTCCAAAACTCAGAACACATCAGAGGAGATTCTGGACGCAATTCTTTCAGTTTGGCAAACTGCTGGTCAATGTTCGAACCTGTACCGAAGTTCATCGTCCAGATGAGGTCGTCGAGTCCGTTATTGGTGAAATTGCTCGCCCAGTCGCATTGAAAAAGAGCCACATCGGTAAAACCAGCACGACGCACAATATCACGAATGGCTGAAACATAAGGTTTGTCAGTACCATAGGAGCCATATTCATTTTCCACCTGCACCATGATAATATTTCCTCCACGAGAAAGTTGAAGGTCTGCCAATTGTTTACCTACCTCTTTTTCAAAAATTTCCACACGCTCCATGAAATAAGGGTCTTGCTCACGCAAACGAATGTCTTTTTTCTTCAGCAACCACCAAGGAAGCCCTCCCATTTCCCATTCAGCACATACATAGGGACCAGGGCGCACGATAACATACATACCGTGCTTCTGCGCCAAGCGACAAAATGCAGCAATATCATTGTTGCCGGTAAAATCAAATTTTCCCTCTTCTTGTTCATGAATATTCCAAAATACATAAAGGCAAATCGTATTCATTCCCAAAGATTTGCACATTTTAATACGATGCTCCCAATAAGGTCGTGGGATACGAGGGTAATGCATTTCGGCCGCTTTCACCACGAAAGGCTTGCCGTTGAGCAAAAAAGTGTTTTTACCCACTTCAAAGGTCTCGGGTTGATTTTTCCCGAACGCACTGCCCGCAGCCAACAGAGCGGCCACAAACATAAAAAGGAGTTTGTTTTTCATTGTAATTCTGTTTTTTGTTTATTATGGATGTAATTTTAGTTCATTAAAAACTATTTTAAGCCTCCCTTTACCAACTCATATGCCTTATTCATTGTGGCCTGTATATTTTCAGGACCTTCGCCTTGCGGAAAGATAGGCGGGTGGATTTCAAGGCTCATGGGATGCCAACGAACAAACCCCTTGTGCCAACGAGGATAAACATCATATGATCCATTGATAGTAACAGGTACCACAGGCATCTGTAACTGGTCTGCCAACTGAAAAGCACCCTTCTTGAAGGAAATCATTTGTCCGTCCCACGAACGGCTTCCTTCGGGAAAAACTACAAGCGAAGTGCCATCCTGCAAAATGGAACGTGCACGATCGATAGTGGCTTTCAGTTTCTTGGGACCCGATTTATCGACGAAAATGTAACCGGCATCATAACAGGCACGTCCGATAAGTGGTGCTTGACGCAAGCTAGCCTTAAGCATCCACTTAAAATGGCGACCAAGAAAACCAAGCACAAGGAAAATGTCAAATGCCCCTTGATGATTAGCAATAAAAACATAAGATGTATGTTTGTCTATATTTTCACGCCCCGTCACCTTCACGGGTAAAAGTAAAATGCGACAAAAAAACCAGCCCCAACATTTGGCGGGATAGTAACTGAAAAAGTGCCCCATGCCACAGATGCATCCAATGCTGGTGACCAACGCGGTAAGGATGGTGGAAATCAACAAAAGAGGCACTGCAATGAACAGTTGATAAAGCCAATAAAAGATTTTCATATGTATATCGTCGTTAGAGTTTTATGATATTACTTCTTCATTGGGCAAAGATACGCATATATTTTCAATCTGCAACCATTTCCTTCGCTTTTTTTATATAGAATATAGAGACACAAAGACACAAAATATACCCATCAAAAAACACAAAGATAAAACTCTATATTCCTGTGCGCTATATATATTAAGAAATCACTCTCTGCGCAAAGTGTGCACTGTGATTTCCGGCCATGCCCCAAATCGGAAGGCAAGCATAGCTCCACCTAACCCTTGATTGACATAGAGCGCACGACGGCCTTCATAATAGAATCCGCTCCATTCAGGATAAAACCATGCGGAAGGTGACCAATTACAGATACGAAATTGCATGGCGTGAGTATGTCCGGAAAGAGTAAGGGGAATATCCGTCTCAGGAAGCACTCGCCTGCGCCAATGAGTGGGATCGTGACTGAGAAGAATCTTGAAATAAGAGTTTGCCCCTTCAGTAGCTTTCGACAAGTCACCGAGCGAAGGGAAAGGAGGAGTGCCATCATTTTCTACCCCCACTATGGCAATAGTGTCTCCCGAGTGCGTAATCAGTTGGTTTTCATTAAGGAGGAGTCGCCATATCAGAGCTTTTTCTCGCTCCTTCAGAGCGTTCAGATTGTCCGACTCCGCCTGCTTAGTCTCCCATTGGCGATAGGTGCCATAGTCGTGGTTTCCCAAAACGGAGATGACGCCGTCAGTGGCCTTCAGCCGACTGAGAATATACTCTTTGCCATCCAGTTCTGTGGCCTCGTTGTTCACCAGGTCGCCAGTGAAGACAATGAGGTCGGGGCGTTGGGCATTGATTATCTCCACGGCCTCTGCAATGCGCTCAGGATAGCGTGCAATGGTACCTATGTGCCAGTCGCTGATGTG
>CAZTPB010000133.1:0-1632 GCA_964614555.1 uncultured Bacteroides sp. | reverse complement strand
CCAACGACAAACAGTGAGCGAACGAATGTAAGTACGGTAGATATACAAATCTGTGAATAAAAGCAAAGCCAATAAAACGACAGAAATACGATGTATCATATTGGAATAAAGTTAAAGTTTAGGGTAAGCAGATATGTATGGGATGAAAAATTTTCGGATTTCATTGACGCTGATACCACGTCGGTAAGCATAATCTGCAAATTGCTCATCAGTGATAGCACCTACAGAAAAATAACGTGCTTGAGGGTGTGCCAACATGAGCCCGCTCACCGAGGCATGGGGAATCATAGCGCCATTTTCGGTAAGTGAAATACCTAAATCTTTCAAGTCAAGTAACCTGTCTATCAAGAAATTGACTGATTGGTCTGGTAAAGAGGGATAACCTACGGCTGGACGTATGCCCTGAAATTCTTCGCGATGCATCTGAGAAATAGTAAGTTCTTCCGTGCACGCATATCCCCAAAAACGTGTACGCACATCTCGGTGCATCCGTTCAACAGAAGCCTCTGCCAAACGGTCGGCCAGTGTCTGAACAAGCAAATGCTGGTAGGGGTCATCAGCATAAAAAGACTCCACATCCGCCTCTACCGCAGCGGCAAAAACGCCCACACAATCCGGTTTTCCCGAAGTAATGGGACGCACAAAATCACTGAGGCATAAGTACGGTTCATCAGTTTGTTTGGACGTTTGCTGACGAAGAAGCGGGAAACGGAGAATCTCGTTCTCGTTTCTTGACTCTTCTCCGAGAAAGAATATCAGGTCGTCCTCCTCACTTCCGGCCTCATAGAGACGACAACGAGCATGAGTATAAAAACCCTTGGCATCCATGGTGAAAAGCATTTTTACAGCCTCTTTGTACAGTTGCATGGCTTCAGTCGCACGCGCACGCTCTTTTCCAGAGAAAGAGGCCAACCACGAAGAACAACAAGTATCACATCCGTGAAATTCGGCAACAGCAGCAAAACGCGGTGGAAATCCCCATGCATGAAAAAAATAAAGCCAATGAATGTATTCAGCAGCTTCACAAACGGAATAGCGGTAGTCTCTCTGAATCACGAGTATAATACTATTTACAAATACAATTTTCTTTCAATGAAGAAATCAGAATTCAATCGTAAACAAAATACCAATTCTTCATGAATCTTTCTCTATCACCAATTCTTCGCCACGAACCTCATCATCCACCTTTCCGCAAACATAGACCTGACGGCCGTTGACAAAGGTGCGTTCTACCTGCCAATCAAATGTGTGCCCTTCCAAGGGACTCCATCCACACTTGCTCAAGATATTTTCAGCTGAAACCTGCCAAGGGGAGTCTGGTCGCACCAAAACAAGGTCGGCCTTATATCCAATGCGCAGAAATCCGCGCTTTTGAATACGAAAAAGAACAGCAGGTGCATGACACATTTTCTCCACTACATCAACGAGAGAGAACACTCCCTGATTAACCAACTCAAGCATTGTCACAAGAGAAAATTGCACCATAGGCATCCCTGACACAGCTTTCAGGCAACCTCCCTGCTTCTCGCTGAGCAGATGAGGAGCGTGATCAGTGCCGATGACATCGATACGACCGTCAGCAACGGCAGCACGCAGAGCCTGACGGTCTGTTTCCGTTTTAATGGCAGGATT
>CAZTPB010000132.1:0-5970 GCA_964614555.1 uncultured Bacteroides sp. | reverse complement strand
CATCACTCCACCATCCTTTCCGAAGCAAACAAAATCGACGCCCCAAGTGTCAATACCTATTGAGGCTATCTCAATACCTTCTTGAGCCACGACTTTCAAACCGCGGATGATTTCATGATAAAGGGCATAAATATCCCAATAGAAATGACCACCCACTTCAATGATATTGTTAGGGAAACGAGTCAATTCACGCATTTCAAAATTACCCTCGGAGAGTGTTCCCAAAATGGTACGTCCACTTGTCGCTCCAAGATCAACTGCAAAGAAATTCTTGTCTTTCATGTGTTTCTTATCAAAATAAATCAAATAAAAGGATATCAAAAACACCCTTAGTTAGCAAATAGTGAACAAAAGTACTTTTTTTCCGCCACCCAACCAATAAGTTTGCCCACTTTTCCATACAAGAGGAGCAGTTTTAGCGTTTTTTAAGGTAACAGTGTGGCCGTGCACAAGAAAAAGAGTATCCCATATGCATTCTGACTGACTGAAACATTGCCCACCTCGTTTTTTCTGCGTACCTTTGCACCAAATTATCAGAACTGAACTATTTTGAAGACATTCGAAGAACTTGGAGTATCGGAGGAGATACTCTTGGCAATCACAGAATTGGGCTATGAAGCCCCCATGCCGGTACAGGAAGAGGTCATTCCCTATTTGCTGGGGAACGGCAATGATGTAGTCGCTTTAGCACAGACCGGTACCGGCAAGACAGCAGCGTTCGGCCTGCCCCTTTTGCAGAAAATAAGAGTAGAAGATACTGTGCCACAAGCCCTCATCCTCTGCCCTACCCGCGAACTCTGCCTGCAAATCACAGGCGACCTGAACGACTATTCCAAGTATATAGAACACCTGCACGTGCTTCCCGTCTATGGCGGCTCGTCCATCGAGAACCAAATACGCCAACTTCGCAGGGGAGTGCACATCATCGTGGCCACACCGGGCCGCCTGATTGACCTGATGGAGCGCGGGGCCGTCTCCTTATCCACCATTGAAAATGTGGTGATGGACGAAGCCGACGAGATGCTGAACATGGGATTTACCGACAGCATCAACACCATTCTGGCCGACATACCACAAGAGCGGAACACCCTACTCTTCTCTGCCACGATGAGTCCCGAAATCTCACGCATCAGCAAAAACTATCTTCACAACGCCAAGGAAATCGTTATCGGTACAAAAAACGAAGGCAGCAAGAATGTGAACCACATCTACTACCTCGTACATGCCAAAGACAAATACCTGGCACTGAAACGCATTGCCGACTACAACCCCAAGATTTACGCCATCATCTTCTGCCGTACACGTATGGAGACGCAGGAGATTGCTGACAAACTGATACAAGACGGTTACAATGCCGATGCGCTGCACGGAGAACTCTCTCAACAGCAGCGTGACCTGACGATGCAGAAATTCCGACAACGCCGCATACAATTGCTCGTGGCCACCGATGTGGCCGCACGCGGACTGGACGTCGATGACCTGACACACGTCATCAATTATGGTCTGCCCGATGACACGGAAAACTACACGCACCGAAGCGGACGAACCGGACGGGCAGGAAAAACCGGCACGAGCATTGCCATCATTCACGTGCGCGAACAGGGGAAAATGCGTAACATCGAACGCGCTATCGGGAAGAAATTCATCAAGGGAGACATTCCCACAGGACAGGAAATCTGCGAGAAACAATTATATAAAGGTATAGACGACATCGAACGAGTGGAAGTCAACGAAGAGGAAATCGCCCCCTTCCTGCCGGAGGTATATCGCAAACTGGAATGGCTCGACAAGGAGGACCTCATCAAGCGCATACTCACGCGCGAACTAAGCCGGTTTATCGACTACTACAGCAAGATGCCTGACATAGAGGTACCTGCCGAACGCGGACAGAAGGATAAGACACAGCCCACCGGAGGAAAGCGAAGGGGGAACGGAAGCCGCAAGGCTGAAGAGGGATATACACGGCTGTTCATCAACTTGGGCAAGACAGACAACTTCTATGCTGCACAAATCATCGACCTGATAAACCGTCACGTGCAGGGCAAACCACAGATAGGACGTATAGACCTGATGAAGAATTTCTCGTTCTTTGATGTAGCTGAAGAGGATGCCCGACAGGTGTTGAAGGCACTCAACCGTGCCAAAGTGGGCAACCGGAAAGTGGTGGTGGAAATGGCCGACGAAAATGAAAGCGACAGCAAACAGCCACGCAAACAAGCCGGACGCAAAGAGACGGCCGAAAAAGCTGCCGGAAAACGGAAACAGGCACCTTTCTTTGACAACCAAGACCCTTTTGAAAAGTTCAAGAAGAAATCAAAACAGAAAAACAAAGAAGTCTTCACATCAGCCAAACGGAAACCTTCTCGCGAAGAGCGAGGATACACAGCTCCAAGAGGACCGAAACGGAAAGATGACTGGAAACAGTTTTTCCAACAAGACAACCGCCCGCTAAAGGGGGATATGCCAGACTTCGAGGAGGAAGGATGGGCACGTCGGATGCCCAAAAAGAAGAAATGAAAACCTGATGCTATAGATGCTATTTTTTACCGTTTCAGGCGCGGATTGCACGGAGTCCATACTCCGCACAATCCGCGCCTGAACATACTTGATATGGCAATGTAGTTACTCCTCTATGCGTTCCAACTTCACGGTAAAGTGGCGCATCAACTCCGTTTCCCACACAATCTTTACACCATGCTTGATGCTGTCGCGGCGGTCATACACATTCTTCAATGCGGCTGCGATGACATCCATGTGGTTGTTTGTATAGACACGGCGGGCAATGCAGAGACGCAGCAGGTCGAGCCCGCCGAAACGGTTTTCGCGGGTCACGGGGTCACGGTCTGCAAGGATGTAGCCAATCTCACAGCCGCGTACACCGGCTTCCAAATAGAGTTCGATGGCCAATGTTTGTGCAGGGAACTCCTCCTTGGGCACGTTGGAGAGCACCATGTCTGCGTCCACAAACAGGGCATGTCCGCCCACGGGACGTTGGTAGGGAATGCCATACTCGTCGAGCTTGGCAGCCAGATATTGCACCTGGCGGATGCGGGTTTCGATGTTGTCCAGCTCGGTATTCTCGTCCAGACCTACTGCTAAAGCGGCCATATCGCGTCCGTTCATACCTCCATAGGTCAGGTATCCTTCGAAGGGGATGCAGAATTTCTTGGCACCTTCGTACCAGTCTTCGTGGCGTGTGGCGATGAATCCACCCATGTTCACGATACCGTCCTTCTTGGCGCTCATGGTCATACCGTCGGCCAGCGAGTATATTTCCTTGACGATTTCCTTGATGGTCTTGTCGGCATATCCTTCCTCCCGGGTTTTGATGAAGTAGGCATTTTCTACAAAACGGGCAGAGTCAAAAACTACACGCTTGCCATACTTGTCGGCCAGGGCACGCACTTCACGCAGGTTTTGCATAGAAACAGGCTGTCCGCCAGCCGTGTTGTTGGTGATGGTGATGATGATGAAGGGCACCTTGTCTCCATGTTCGGCCAGTGCTTTTTCCAGTTTCTTCGGATCAACATTTCCCTTGAAGGGCACCTCCAACTGGGTGTCTTTGGCTTCGTCCACGGTGCAGTCGAGGGCTGTAGCCTTGCGACTTTCGATATGTCCTTTGGTGGTATCGAAGTGTGAGTTTCCCGGTACGATGTCGCCATTCTTCACCAAGTGGCTGAAAAGGACGTTCTCGGCAGCACGACCCTGATGGGTGGGGATGACATACTCAAATCCGGTCAGTCGGGTAATGGTATCTTTCAGCTGGAAGAACGATGCCGAGCCGGCATACGCTTCGTCACCGGTCATCATGGCGGCCCACTGACGGTCGCTCATAGCTCCTGTGCCGGAGTCGGTGAGGCAATCGATATACACCTGGTCCGACTTCAGTTGGAAGAGGTTGTAATGTGCGTCTTTGATCCACTGTTCGCGTTCCTCGCGAGTACTTTTACGGATGGGTTCAACCATCTTTATTTTCCAAGATTCTGCAAATGGTAATTCCATAATGATTTTATGCAAGTTTTAAATGATGCTGCAAAATTACAATTTAATATTGGAAAAACGGCATAAAACTTGCATGAGTTTTTCCAAAATCTGATGCGGGATTCATTCCAATTCAGACAAAAAGTTCTTTCAGCACATCCAACGAACGGAGCTGAGAAAAACCAGGAAGGTGAAGGCAGTAATATTCGTTCAGCACTTCAAGACACCGCACCCGCTGCAGGCGGTTAAGAACAAAGAGATGCATATTCTCATAGTTCATGCGCAACAGGCCACAAACCACAGCCGCCTCATCTGAGTGCAAGAAATTGGCATGAAAAGGTTGGCGAGGAACAAACTCTGCATTGATCATATCGAAGTAACAGCCGGCATGATACCCCTCCAAGTTTGGCGACAGCCCGAGAAAGCGCAAGAGGCGTATGAGAAAGACCAGATGAAAATTAGCCACACGCCCCCCACTGCAACCATCAAGCCAACGGATAGAGTGTGTCAAGTAAGCGAAAAGCGGACGGTTCACCCCTTCTTCGCGGAGCGTATAATAAAGGAATTCACCTAAAAAAAGGGCTATAGCCGATTTGTATGGGTCAAGCGAAAGGCTATGGAGCGGATAAAGAGACCGAACCTCTTTGATGCGGTGCAAACGAGCTGTATTGCGCCCCTCGGTCTCTATCTCCACAATGGAGAGTGAATGGAATAGTGAACTACGCACACCGCCTTTTCGCGCGCGCGATACCTTAACTATATAAGAGAGACGACCGGATGTCTCGGTATATATGTCCACGATGTACGACGTATCGCCATATTTCAGGCAACGCAACACCACACCGACAGTCTTGTCTGTCATAAATTCTCCATTTGTATCCGATAATGCCTGCAAAGCTACACAAAAAAAACAAGAAAAAACAAGGAAACGAGAATTTTATCCCCTATTTGTCCCAATCAGGAAAAGAAGAACAGTTTTTAACAGTCGAAAAAACACCTGAATATCAACACCATAAAGAAAAGAATGCGTTTAAAGAGCAAAAAAAATGGCAAGAATGTTTTGCAGAATGAAAAATAGTCCGTACCTTTGCATCCGCAAATGAGAAACAAGCCTCATTCGCACACCGCGAAAGCGGATTCAGGATGGCCCGTTCGTCTATCGGTTAGGACGAGAGATTTTCATTCTCTAAAGAGGAGTTCGACTCTCCTACGGGCTACAATAAGTAACAGGATTTTTTAAAAGAACAAATTAAGAGATTAGTCGAGATGGCAAATCATAAATCATCTATCAAGAGAATCAGACAGGAGGAGAAGAGAAGACTCCATAACAGATACTACGGTAAGACAATGCGTAATGCAGTCCGCAAGTTGCGTGCTACTCATGACAAAGAGGAAGCTATAGCATTGTATCCGAAAGTACAGAAGATGTTGGACAAATTAGCCAAGACAAACCTTATCCACAAGAATAAGGCTGCAAATTTGAAGTCTAAGCTGTCAGCTCACATCAGCAAGCTCGCTTGATACAGGGCAGAGGAAATAACCGCAATGTCGGAATCGAGAAGGCCATATCTCCATAGGAGGTATGGCCTATATATTTTACGTGTATTCGACGGGCAAAATAGCACAAACCATCATAAAGAGCATTTCAGACATCCTTAGATAAATGGCAAAGTATCCTAAGACAAATCACCAAGTATCTTAGAATACTTTGCCTTTGCACCTACAATATTGCCTTTCCTGATTTTTTCATTTCGCAGATGTTCATAGTCCATCTCCTTCATCTTGGAAAACAAGACAGATGGCATTGTGGAGACTTTGTATGGCGTGGAAGCTTCTCAAGGAAAGATAATCAACTTGAAGGAAGTGTTAATCATCCGAGAGGGAGACAAATGGTTATGGTAGTTAAAGAGATTGGCGTAAAACCATAGTTCCAACTAAGTGACATTAAAAAAATAACTTGCATCAGTTTTTATAGACATTGCTTTTTCA
>CAZTPB010000131.1:0-5976 GCA_964614555.1 uncultured Bacteroides sp. | reverse complement strand
TAGAGCAACGCCCTTCTAAGGCGTGGGTCGTGGGTTCGAATCCCGCCTGAATCACGAAAAAGCCGCAACGTCATGCAATTGATGCATATCCTGTTGCGGTTTTTTTATTTTGGGGTTCCCCTCCCTCTGACCCATGTTTTCTTGTCTTATCAGAATCCGAAGGAACAACTTACATAAGCCGAATAAACATTATCGGCTTCATCTGATTTTGGTGCTGTCATTCTAAAATTGGGGGCAATCTTCACATATTTTCCCAACCTGAACTGTGCCCCGATAAGGGCAGCCGATTCATCCTTGGCTATGTTCCAGTCGTCGTTCGAACTAAGTTCGTCATAACGGGCATAAATGGCTGTCACTTCGGAGAGTTGTACGGAAGTGAATACAGAGTATCCATATTGGTCGGCATCATCGGTGTATGAGGCATTCAACAAATGATTGTACTCTGCACCTACTGTAAACCGGTTACATTTGTATCCCACAAACGCAGCCAGATTTGTCGCATCAGCTTCCCCTTTGCGGTCGGCCTCATTCAACCCGCCATAAAGGCGTATCTGAAAGCCCTTCAGTGGAGTGAATGTGACGCCCAGTCCATAGTTGAGACCATCAGCCTTCTGAATCTTCTTGTACCCTTCGCCATTGACTACAATGGCATCTGCAGACAACCAATCAGCAAACTTGTAAGAGGCTGAAATACCCAAATCGGCACTACTTCCGAACTTGTATTCATCCTGAAACGACTTCATAATGTAGCGATATCCCCAGAACTTCTCCTGAAAGTTGAACTGGGTAGTAGAGATAAGTCCACCATTCAAGGTCAGGTCACCCTTTTTCCATTGAACCAACGCATTCTTGATATAAGCTATACGCTGGTAGTCGTCAACGTCCGATGATTTGCCGATATCCATCACTCCTTTCACCGACAGTCCCTTACCCAAGTCGTATTCATAACCAAGATAGCTTCGGTCCAATTCAAAGCCGCGGTCATCATTCTCCGCCCCAAAACCGGTGTGGAAGTTCCCGAACACCTGTACGATAGCCTTACCTTTCGGCTCTTCTCTCTCTGCCTCCTGTGCTTGTAGCAGTATGCAAGTGCAAGCAGCCACTCCAGCCAAAACAATATGCCTCTTCATTGTTTTTATGTTTATGAATCAAACAAGCCGTTTCCCATTCATGCCCTACTTCCCACAGTGGTGACGAATGAAAAACGGCTTTTCCGTCCTATTGAAACTCCTGTTCAGAATCCCTATATTCTTATTCCTGCCCGGCAGCCGCCTCTTCAATGGCTTTCTGCAAATCAATGTCGCGGGCCGTCATATTACCTTTTATATATAAGCGCACTACATCGTTGGTTGCGTTGCTATGCACTGTAATGGTCTTGCGGAACTTTCCGGGATATCGTCCGGCACCATTGTAAGTCACTTTGATTTCTCCGCTTTCACCAGCCTTGATCGGTTGCTTGGTATAGTCGGGGACGGTACATCCACAAGAGGCCACAGCCTGATGGATAATAAGCGGTGCATTGCCGGTATTCTTGAATGTGAAGACACAAGTCACTTTAGGATCATTCTCCGAAAAAGTGCCAAAATCATGAGTCGTCTTCTCGAAAGTGATTGCTGCTTTTGTCTGGGCCAAAGTCATGATACACCCTAATACAAGCATCACAACCGACATCGTCATTTTCTTCATAGAGCTTGCTTTTTTATCTTTATTACTTCGTTTAGCATTTTGTGTCGGCAAAGATAGTTCTTTCGCCACACAAAAAGGATGAAGTCAGCTAAAAAATAACTTAATTTTAGACAATCCATCCCTTTTTTCTCCAAAAAGCTTGTACCGTTTCCAATCTTTTTGTAATTTTGCAGCAGTTAATATTTTCTTCTCATTTTCAAAGGTGCGGCAGTAGCTCAGTTGGTAGAGCATCAGCTTCCCAAGCTGAGGGTCGCGGGTTCGAGCCCCGTTTGCCGCTCGCACTGAAAAAGGAGGGCTGTCTATTTTGCATGCCCTCCTTTTCTTATATTCTACAGTCATTCAGTCCTACGCAGCAAGTTCACTTTCCGGATTGATGCATAATCAAATGAAAAAAGACACGGATTACCTGAATAGTGCCACGGTCTGTCATTCTGACACCGCGTGCATCCACGTAATCCGTGTCTTGTCAAAAGATGCTTTCAGTCACACTTCAGAAGTTGAAGTAGTTCTTGGCATTGTTGTAGCAGATGTCCTCAACCATCTGGTTCAGACGCTCCATTTCGCATGCGGGAATTTCGCCATTCTCCACATCCTTGCCAAGGAGGTTACAGAGGGTGCGGCGGAAATACTCATGACGCGGGTAGGAGAGGAACGAACGTGAGTCGGTCAACATACCTACGAAGCGGCTCAGCAGACCGAGGAGTGAGAGGGCATTCATCTGCTTCTCCATACCATCCTTCTGATCAAGGAACCACCAGCCTGAACCGAACTGGATCTTGCCGGGGCATGAACCGTCCTGGAAGTTGCCGAGCATGGTGGCTATCACTTCGTTGGCACAGGGGTTGAGGTTGTAGATGATGGTCTTGGTGAGCTTGTCCTGGCTATTGAGCTTGTCAAAGAACTTGGCCATCTTTTTGGCGGTGGTGAACTCGCCGATTGAATCGAAACCGGTGTCGGGGCCGAGGAGCTTGAACATCTTGGAGTTGTTGTCGCGGATGGCTCCGTAGTGGAACTGCTGTGCCCAACCGCTGGCATGGTCCATCTTGGCAAACTCAATCATCATGCAGCTCTTGAACTTCAGGATTTCCTCCTGAGTCAGCTCAGTGCCGCCATATACCTTATTAAATATAGCATTGATTTCGGCATCGGTGTAGTCCTCGGCATAGAATTCCTCGATACCGTGGTCGCTCAACTTACATCCCATAGACTCGAAGAAGTCGTGACGCTTCTGCAAGGCATCAATCACGTCGTTGAAGCAGTTGATGGTCACACCGCTCACCTCAGAGAGTTGCTCGATGTAGGCGCGGAAGTTGGCGGGTACCTCTACGGCCATAGCCTTGTCGGGACGCCAAGTGGGGAGCATCTTCACTTCGAATCCGCTCTCGCGCACCTGCTTGTGATATTCGAGTGAGTCAACAGGATCGTCGGTCGTACAAACGGTCTCCACGTTGTAACGGCGCATCAGGCCACGGGCGGTCATGCCGGGCTGCTGGAGCTTTTCGTTACACTCTTCGTAGATTTCGCGGGCAGTCTGGGGATTCAGAATCTTGTCGATACCAAAGGCTGTCTTCAACTCCAGGTGTGTCCAGTGGTAGAGAGGGTTGCGGAAGGTGTAAGGCACTGTCTCCGCCCACTTCTCGAACTTTTCCCAATCGGTAGTATCCTTACCGGTACAGAAACGTTCCTGTACACCGTTTGAACGCATGGCACGCCACTTGTAGTGGTCACCACCCAACCAAATCTCGGTGATAGAACGGAATTTATAGTCATCAGCCACCATCTTGGGAATCAGATGGCAGTGATAGTCAATGATGGGCATCTTGGCCGCATGCTCGTGATACAACTTCTGGGCAGTCTCTGTCTGCAACAGGAAGTTTTCATCCATGAATTTCTTCATACAGTTTTCTTTTTAGTTGTTATTACTATCAGGTTCTTTTTTCTCTCTATTTTTCGTTTTTCAGGTTTCTTTCCTACACCTGTTTTTCTTTTTTTCACCGTTATCGTGCACGAAATTACGGATTTTATTTGAAGATACAAAATAAGTTCGTAAATTTGTGGCGCTAATTTAGAATATTTATCCATCTACATGGGTAGAAAGAACAAATTAATACTATATTTAAAGTAATATGAGACCCTTAAACAAACAAACTGCCCCGAAGGCAGAACGCACTGAACGCATCATTCAGTTCGGTGAAGGAAATTTCTTGCGTGCATTTGTTGACTGGATCATCTACAACATGAATGAGAAAGCCGACTTCGACAGCAGCGTAGTAGTGGTACAACCCATCGAGAAGGGTATGGTAGATATGCTCAACGGACAGGACTGTCTGTATCATGTCAACCTGCAAGGCCTCGACAAGGGCGAGGTGGTGAACAGCCTGACCCGCATTGATGTCATCAGCCGTGCACTGAACCCCTATTCTCAGTTTGACGAATATATGAAGCTGGCCGAGCAGCCCGAAATGCGTTTCGTCATCAGTAACACGACCGAAGCTGGTATCGCCTTCGACCCTGCCTGCAAGCTCGACGATGCTCCCTGCTCATCTTATCCCGGTAAGCTCACCCAGTTGCTCTACCACCGTTTCAAGACCTTCAATGGCGACCCCACTAAGGGTCTCATCATCTTCCCCTGCGAACTTATCTTCCTGAACGGACACCATCTGAAAGACTGCATCCGCAAGTACATCGAGTTGTGGAATCTGGGTGCAGAGTTCAGCAAGTGGTTTGAAGAGGCTTGTGGTGTGTATGCCACACTCGTTGACCGCATCGTTCCCGGTTTCCCCCGCAAGGACATTGCAGCTATTCAGGAGAAGCTCCAGTATGAAGACAACCTCGTCGTTCAAGCCGAAATTTTCCACCTTTGGGTCATTGAGGCTCCGCAGGAAGTGGCTAAAGAGTTCCCCGCAGACAAGGCTGGTCTGAACGTACTCTTCGTACCCTCTGAGGCTCCTTACCACGAACGTAAGGTGACTCTCTTGAATGGCCCCCACACCGTACTTTCACCCGTAGCATATCTGGCCGGCTTGAACATCGTGCGCGAGGCTTGCCAACACGAGGTTATCGGCAAATATATCAATAAGGTGATGTTCGAAGAGCTGATGGAGACTCTGAACCTGCCGAAGGACGAGTTGAAGAAGTTTGCCGAAGATGTACTCGAACGCTTCAACAACCCGTTCGTTGACCATCAGGTGACCAGCATCATGCTCAACTCGTTCCCCAAATACCAGACACGCGACCTGCCCGGTCTCAAGACCTATCTGGAGCGCAAGGGCGAACTGCCTAAGGGACTCGTACTCGGACTTGCCGCCATCATCACCTACTACAAGGGTGGTGTACGTGCCGACGGTGCTGAAATCGTACCCAACGATGCTCCCGAAATCATGCAGCTGCTCACCGACTTGTGGGCAACCGGTTGCACTTGCAAGGTGGCCGAAGGTGTGCTGGCCGCAGAAAACATCTGGGGCGAGAACCTCAACAACATCCCCGGCCTCACCGAAGCAGTCAAGGGTTATCTTGATGCCATTCAAGAGAAGGGCATGATGGAGGTAGTGAAGAGCATCCTCTGATTGAAATAGTCTTCCCCACAAAAAAGAGGGGGAGAACAAAATAAGCGACTGACTACAAGCGAGTAGCCACACTCTATGAGAAAAATAGGGGCATCCGACAATTGGGTGCTCCTATTTTTGTTTACGCAGGCACTCTTTTCCTTACCCTTTTTACATCAGACAAATTGGATGGGTTTGTACAGGTTATCAAATCCCTTGAATACACGAACGAGCAGATTTCTGAGCTTTATCGCTCTTTGTACGGTGATATGGGTGTAGAAGATGATGACCGGGCGTTTCGAGAGGCACAAGATGCCATAAGCTGTGCAATCCATAAAGCCGCAGAGCTTCTGAGCGATGTGCTCGTAAGAGAAGAATAAGGATACAATGATAGATAGTCAGAGTTCCTTTAAAAATGAAGAGAACGCCTTTTCAAACTTGATGAATTCAGAAAGAATCTTGTCCATCAGGGGTAACCAATCTTCACAATCATAACCACCATCATAGGTCTTTGAAATTCTGCTATGTTTCTTGTCGGTCATTCTATCCCATTGCAGAGTATCACCGAACAGTTCCTCTATCTCCACTCTATGCGGATAAAGAATATCGAAACATCTGTTCCCAAATTCTTTATCCCCATATTTAGACAGCCCTAACTTTAGAGTTACGTTTGTTTTGGAGATAGAAATTTCGTAGTAAGCACCGTAGCGACCTGCACCACAAGAGAGCCAATGCTGCTTTGCTG
>CAZTPB010000130.1:0-6042 GCA_964614555.1 uncultured Bacteroides sp. | reverse complement strand
GCCGACACGTACCAATGTAGGATCTACTCCAAAATAGTTTCCGATACCTGCGCAAATTCCAGCCAGCATTCGTCCTGTGCGTGGACGGGTAAGTTTCTTTTGTTCTTCCATCTTGTGCTATTTTAGATGCTTTCTTTCTCGTCGTTGTGGTTAGCATAGTAAGCACGCAGGGCGGTGGAGGTAACCTTGATGAAACCCTTGGCATCTTCGGCTGTCCATCCTTTCTGCATTTCGCCATATTCGCCCAGCTTGTTCTTTACGAGGTCATCTTGCGACTCTACACCCACGGTGCTGAATCCCAAGGGACGGAGTTCGAGGATGGCTGTACCATTCACGTTGCGCTGACTCTCGGTGAGCATGGCTTCGATGTCGCGCATCACCGGCTCCAGATACTGGCTTTCGTGGAGGAACATGCCGTACCAGTTGGCCACCTGATCCTTCCAATATTGTTGCCACTTGCTCAGGGTGTATTTCTCCAAGAAACGGTGTGCGCCGATGATGAGCATGGGGGCGGCTGCTTCGAAGCCCACACGTCCCTTGATGCCGATGATGGTGTCGCCCACGTGCATATCGCGTCCGATACCATAGGCTGCACCGATCTCTTCTACTTTTTGAATGGCTTTGATGGGATCGTCGTAATGTACGTCGTTCACTGCTTTCAACTCACCCTTCTCGAAGGTAAGACGGAGTTGTTCGCTTCCCTCCTTGGTGCAGTGCTTCAGGTAAGCGGTTTCGGGAAGCCCCTGCGCAGAGTCGAGGATTTCTCCTCCACAGATGGATGTTCCCCAAATGCCTACGTTGTAGGAGTATTTCAACTTGGTGAAGTCGGCCGCAAAACCATTCTTGTTCAGGTAGTCGATCTCTTCCTGGCGGCTCAGAGCCATATCGCGGGTGAGGGTGATGATTTCCACACCGGGAGCCATGACGAGGAAAGTCATGTCGAAACGGATTTGGTCGTTGCCCGCACCCGTAGAGCCGTGGGCGATGGCGTCGGCTCCGATTTCGTTGGCATAGCGTGCGATGGCCAATGCTTGGAAAATACGCTCTGAACTTACCGAGATGGGATAGGTGCCATTGCGGAGCACATTCCCATAAACCATGTATTTCAGGCTCTTATCATAGTATTCACGGGTGACGTCGAGTGTCACATATTTGGTGGCGCCCAACTTGTAGGCATTCTCTTCGTTGGTTTTCAACTGTTCGGCACTGAAACCTCCGGTATTGGCGCAGGCGGCATATACTTCGTAGCCTTTTTCTTTGGCCAGATACATTACGGTGTACGAGGTGTCGAGCCCGCCACTGAATGCTACCACTACTTTCTTTTTTGCTTCCATATGTTTTTGGGGAAATATATATTACTCTTTACTTTTTTCTTTCTTCTCAGGGTCGTAGAGCATGGCTGTGCAGATGCAATAGCGACGGCCTGTGCGCTCCAATACATCATGGTTGATACATCCTTCGCATCCGCGCCAGAAGGCTTCGTCATCTGTTAGTTCAGCAAACGGCACCGGCACATAACCGAGTTCGGTGTTGATTTTCATCACAGCTCCTCCGCTGGTGAGTCCGAACAGTTTGGCGTGCGGCCAACGGAGGCGGCTCAGCGTGAAGGCTGCTTGTTTGATGCGTTTGGCCAATCCCTGGCCACGGAACTTCTCTACAACAATGAGGCCGGAGTTGGCCACATATTGTTTGTTACCCCAACTTTCGATGTAGCAGAATCCGGCAAATTCATCACCTGCGAGGGCAATGATGGCTTTTCCTTCCTTCATTTTTTGAGCTACATATTCGTGTGTACGCTTGGCGATACCGGTACCACGTACTTTGGCAGCCGCGGTAATTGTTTCCAGGATAGTGTCAACATAGACCTCGTGCGAAGCATCGGCTACCATTACGTCAATTGCTTGAGTTTCCATTTCTCAATCTTATAGTCTTCTATTGTTATGATATTCTTTTATATCCTTTCAGCCGTTACAGGTTGGGAATGATGGGGTGTAATGCCCGTTTCACTTCTTCGTGACTGATGTCTTCGTGGATAACCAGCATGATTGTGTCGTCTCCTGCAATGGTGCCTACAATCTCTTTCAGGTTGTAGTTGTCAATGTCGTAAGCCAGACTGCTGGCATAGCCGGGGCGTGTGCGGATTACAGCGATATTGTGCGAGAAACTGATGGAGACAAATCCTGTGAATTTCATCATTTCCCGGATAGCACTGTCGTTTTCCGGCAGTCGGCGATAAACGGTGCTGTTTGGAAGTACATAGACATATTTTCCTGTCATGCTTGCGGCTTTGGCCACTTTCAGCTGTTTCAAATCTCGCGAGAGAGTGGCTTGTGTTACTTCTACCCCCTCTCTCTTCAGGTGTTGGAGCAACTCCTCTTGGCTGCATATCTCTTTGCAGGAGATTATCATCTTGATAGTGTCAAGTCGCGATGTTTTTTTCTTCATCTGATGTATAATTATTCTAAAATCGACTGCAAAAGTAGCAAAAAACCGGTATATAATATACGATATGCATTGTTTTTTGCATCTTTTTGCATAATTATGTTGTTCCTTATCGGCACAACTCATGACAGAAACGGTCTTGCCACTGACGGATGACCCGTGCACGCAGTATATTCTGGTTGATGATGGCGAAAGCTAACGTATGGCCGTTTGGAGTACGAGCGTATCCGGCTAAAGAACTTATCCCCGTGAGAGTCCCGGTCTTGGCTCTGACGTTGCGGTAGGCTGCAGTGTTTTTCATACGGTGTTGTAATGTGCCGTCCACACCGGCTATAGGCAGTGAACGGTACAGCGGACGGTAGATGTATGGGTGCTGGTAGGCATAGCGCAGCAGGGCTATGAGTATCTCGGGTGAGAGGTAGTTGTAGAGCGATACACCACTGCCGTCTGCAATGCGGTAACTTTTTTTCTTGAACCCTAATTGTCCGATTTGTTGTCGGATGGCTTTTGCTCCCTCTTCCGCCGGGGCGTAAGGGTGCTTGCACTGGTACGCGGCCAAGTGGTAGAAGAGGGCTTCGGCATGCAGGTTGTCGCTCTTCTTCATCATGCGCTCCATGATGTCGGTAAGGGTATGTGCCGACTGTGCCAGCAGCGTCATCACGGTATCTGGTGGGGTGGCCGAGTATCGGGTAATCGAGTCTGTTATCCCAATCCCCCTTTTTGCCAATGCTTGACGTAACATCTGAGGAAAACTGTCTGTCTGTTCGCAGAGCAGGGGAGTGAGCGTAGGCATTTCATCATCCCAGCACCAGCCGCTTCCCCAACGCAATGTATCCTTTAGGGAAATGTTGGCAACGATACTCCCATTAATCCGGCGGATGCCTGACTGTTCTACAGCATTGGCAAACGCCTCCATGTCCGTAGAACTGAATAGCGGGTCGAATCCGCCCACTGCATAAAGGTTTCCGTGCAGCGTGCTGTCGGAGAATGTTGTACCGGTGCTGTAAAGGGTCGTGGCGAAAAGGTGTTCCTGGCCCAACGTCTTTAGGGCAGTGATGGCTGTGGCAAGTTTTAAGGTTGAGGCTGGCCGGTAGAGTTTTTCTGCTTGATAACTATATAATAAGGTGTCGTCGTCGAGGTCGTACACCATCAGTCCGACTTCCGAATCGGTTAGCAGAGTGTCGGCCAACAGCCTGTCGATGCGGACATTCAATGGCTGGGCTGTGGTAGCCGGCAGATAAATGCAGAGTGTGTATAGCAGGCAGAATAGTTTCTTCATCACGTGCGGCGCATTTTTTGGATATGTGTCACAAATTCTAATTCTTTCGCAGGTATCAAACTGATGCTCCGTTCTGGGGCTGTACCGTAATAGATGACTAAGAAATCGGCCAAATGCCATTTGCCGAAATTATTGCTCCGCACCTTTTCTATGCGGCGGATGTCAGTCAGGGCAATTTTCCGTATGGGAGAAAATCGTCCGTGGCAGACAACCAGCTGTCCGTCGGTGGTTATGGTGTATGTGGTGTGTATGATGCGTTCGATAAGCACTACCACCAACAACAGGGTGATGCTTGCCGGCAGAATCAGTTTCACCCAAAAGGCCCACAGTGTGGCGGCTGTGAGTATTGTAAGCAGCAGCAACGTATGCCACGGCTGTCGGGCATGGAATATTCGGTTCATGACAATCAATTTTTCGGCAAAGATAGGGCTTTTATTTGAAAAAATAGCGGAAAATCCTTTGTTCTCCACTCAGATTGCACTACCTTTGTCTCAATTTTAAGAACAAGTGCCGCTACAGGGGTGGCTGGACGGCGAAAATGAAAGGAAAAGACCATGGTTAGAAAGTTTGATTTCTTGGTAATCGGTTCTGGATTGGCTGGCATGAGCTTTGCGTTGAAAGTGGCGCACAAAGGGACCGTGGCCTTGATTTGTAAGGCTGGTATGGAAGAAGCCAACACTTACTTTGCGCAGGGAGGCATTGCGTCGGTGACCAACTTGAAAGTGGACAATTTTGAGAAACACATCGAAGACACCATGATTGCGGGCGACTGGATAAGTGACCCCGTTGCTGTGGAGAAGGTGGTGAAAGGTGCTCCTGCGCAGATAGAGGAACTGATCAAGTGGGGGGTTGATTTCGACAAGAATGCTGACGGTGAATTTGACCTCCACAAAGAGGGCGGACATTCAGAGTTCCGCATCCTGCACCACAAGGACAATACTGGGGCAGAAATACAGACTTCACTCATCAAGGCCGTGCAGGCACACCCCAATATCACCATTTTTGAGAACTCTTTCGCTGTGGAAATCATTACACAGCATCATCTCGGTATAATTGTCACCCGCTATACCCCCGGCATCAAGTGTTTCGGGGCTTATGTGCTCAACGAGCAGACGGGCGAGGTCGATACTTTCCTTTCCAAAGCCACTATCATGGCTACAGGAGGTTGCGAAGCTGTTTATCGTCACACCACTAATCCGTTGGTTGCTACGGGCGATGGCATTGCTATGGTCTATCGTGCCAAGGGGGCGGTGAAAGATATGGAGTTCATACAATTTCATCCTACGGCTCTTTACCATCCGGGTGATCGTCCTTCATATCTCATCACCGAAGCCATGCGAGGCTATGGCGGTGTGCTTCGTACCAAGGATGGTAAGGAGTTCATGCAGAAGTATGACCCCCGTCTTTCGCTTGCTCCGCGCGATATTGTGGCTCGCGCTATTGACAGCGAAATGAAACTTCGGGGCGATGAACATGTCTATCTTGACGTCACTCACAAAGATCCTGAAGAGACTCGTCGCCATTTCCCGAATATCTACAAGAAGTGCCTCTCTATCGGCATCGACATCACCAAGGACTACATTCCTGTGGCACCTGCGGCACATTACCTTTGCGGAGGCATCACCGTCGATTCCGATGGGCAGAGCAGCATCCGCCGTCTCTATGCCATCGGTGAATGTTCGTGTACGGGGCTCCATGGTGGCAACCGTCTGGCCAGCAATTCACTCATTGAGGCCATCGTATATGCTGATGCGGCGGCCAAGCATGCCTTGAGCGTCATTGACCGCTATGAATTCAATGAAGATGTTCCTGAATGGAACGATGAAGGTGCCATCAGCAACGAAGAGCGCGTACTCATCACCCAAAGCATGAAGGAGGTGAACCAAATCATGGAATGCTATGTGGGCATCGTGCGAAGTAACACCCGCCTCATTCGTGCTTGGAACCGCCTTGATATTCTTTATGAAGAGACAGAGAAACTCTTTAAGAGCAGCAAAGCTACCCGTGAACTTTGCGAGTTGCGCAATATGATTAACGTGGGTTATCTCATCACCCGGCAGGCTATGGAACGCAAAGAGAGTCGTGGCCTTCACTATACGACTGACTATCCAAAGAAGTGATTGAAGGAACGAACAGTGTGGATTGCACGGACGTGATTCAAATCAGTCAACGGGAACCGCAAACACACGCACTCTATTAAGCACTGATTTACAAGATATTGCAGTTTCCTGAAAATTTCCCCAACGGAAACTCGCGTTTCCGCCCTTGGAAACTACAGTTCCCCTCAAAGGAAACTCCCGTTTCCACGGTAGGAAACGGGA
>CAZTPB010000129.1:0-6071 GCA_964614555.1 uncultured Bacteroides sp. | reverse complement strand
CCAAGAGCATGCGTATGCGCAAAATCATCCTCGACGAACTGGAGCGCAAGCGGGCAAACAAACAGTAAAAACGCGTGCGGATAACCACACAGAGACGCAAAGTGGCAGGAAAGGAGTTCGTGGAACAAGGAAACCCTAAAAAACAACCAACCATGCAAGAAAGGCCCTCTTCCAAATACCAGATACTCAAGCGCCAGAAGCCCTGGCGTGATGCCTACTATTACCAAAAGACGGAGGTGCTTTACCAGCTGACTTTCCACTTTTGCAAACGTTTCCTGCCCGCTCACGGCGACCGCACGGTAGATCAAATGATACAGGCAGCCCGAAGTGGCAAGCAGAATATCATCGAGGGGACAGAGGACGGAGTAACCTCAACCGAAATGCACGTCAAGTTGCTCAACGTGGCCCGTAGCTCCGTACAGGAACTGCGCGAAGACTATCGCGACTATCTGCTTTCGCGCAATCTCCTGATTTGGACACCGGCTCACAGCCGATACGATGATATGCGCACTTTCTGCAAACACCATAATCGGGTAGAAGACTATCAACCCTATTTTGACAAATGGAATGCCGAAGAGATGGCCAACATCGCTCTGACCTTGTGCTACATGACCGATGCCATGCTTAACCGCCACCTTATCAACATCGAACAGGAGTTCGTTACACAGGGCGGAATCAAAGAACGGATGCACGCCGCCCGCACTGGTTATCGCCAGGAACAAGACCGCGAATTGCAAGAACTGAGACTGTTGACTGCCCGCCAAAAAGAAGAGATAACCCGCCAAAAAGAGGAACTCATCCAATTGGAAGCCGAAATAGCCCGCCTCAAAGCCTTACTCACCCGCCATGGAATAAACGACCAATAACTATAGTAACTATAGTAACTATAGTAACCATAGTAACCATAGTAACCATAGTGCCTATAGCTACTATAAAAAAAGGAAAACCATAAAAAACTCTATAGAATGAAAAAGAACTTATTTGTCGGGTATCATTCGTCTATTTCTATTTCTTGGTTAATAATTATTTTCCATTTCTTGTCAATCTCACAATCTTCTGTTGATTTACCAATTTTGAATGGAACGTTAGGGCCCTGAGCGATAGTCAAAGGGTCTCCGGGTGCCGGATGGATAATAATAAAGAGACCGTCAGCAATGCTCTGAGACCCTTCGACTATCGCTCAGGGTGACAGAGCCCCCCGAGGCTTTATTGCGGATAATCCGGACGGAAGCTTGGGCAGAAATACATTGTGTGCGATAACGCATTTTTTTCTGAAAAAGTTTTGTGGGAAATATATTTTTCCTTACCTTTGTCGCGACTAATTAATCGGAAGTCCTGTATCAAGAAGAATTTGACGTGTTGGTAATACCATAAATACAAAACAGCATAGATTAGAAAAATGACGGAATACACCTTCGACGGCCTCCGGGCTTTATGGGGGAAACTCTCTGTATTCTATACATAAAATAGAAGTGAAACCGGCCGAATTTGGAGAGTGGATAGGCAAAACTAAACAAAACAAGCTATGATGAAAAAATTACTCTCAGCTTCTCTCTTTGCTGCCGTAGCTTTGTCTGCAACTGCTTACGAAGTGGGCGATTTTGCCTATACCAAGACAGCGAAGTACAAAATCACAGGAGCAAACCTCGTGGTGAACGGTAAGTTCACCGAAGGCACCACAGGTCTGGACGGATGGACTGCCTTTGATGAGGTGAACTATCCGTTGGCCACTACTTTCGCGGTGACTGAAGGAGGCCCCAACGGCTCTAATTACCAGATTGTGCAAGAGGCCGGTACAGCCCTGGAGGCAGGTATGTATCAGGTGATTGATGTCGCTACAGGCGGTGTCTATGTGGTGTCTCTCAAGGTGATGGGTGCTGCTGCCGGATTTACCGACCTCGACATGACCGGTGGAAACACCAACTACATCAATGCCTACTACAACACCGATGGTGCGTTGGCTACCGTAGGTGGTGATAACAATGTAAATCTTTACTATGGAACCAACAGCCACGTATTGGGTGACGATGGTGTGACTCCCACCAACGGTATCTGTGGCGGTTACGCATTCAGCTTCACTTCAGAAGGCTTTTCTGAGGCTGTCTTTGCAGTAGAGGCTACTGCCGACGGTAAGATCATCATCGACCTCCGCGGGTTGGCTGCCGGTCTGTCCATTGCCGATGTGTGCTGCCACAAGGCTGAGGAGGTATATGACAACCGTATTGCCGAAAACCGCATCGCTTACTTCCAGAAATATTTGGAAGGCGAAGGTATGTCGGAGAGAGACTATTACGACGAATTCCAGGAGTATGTGGGCGAAGTGGAGGCTGCTCTTGAAGCCAATGCCACTCCCGAAGATATGGCTGTTGCCATGCAGAATCTGGAAAGTGTATGGGAAGAATTTGCTGCTGAAAACTTCGAAAACATGATGGACATCATCAACGGTGGTGCAGAGGCAGGCAACAACTCTGCCAACTGGATGAATTGGACCGGCAAGTGGAACAATCTGTCTTCTGGATATAACGGAACAGCTCCTTGGACTTGGAGCACTGACCGCTGGTGCCACAAGACTGCCGCAGCCGATTCTCCGATGGGCATCCAGTGGATGCGTACTGCCGGTGCCAACAGCAACTGGGACAACATCGCCACATTGACCGCTACATTGTCTGCGGGTACTTACTACTGGGGTGTGACCGGTCAGGGTGGTATGATGACCCTCAACAGGTATCGTTGGGCACGTTCTTGGGCCGACGAGTGCGCCGAGACCAAGCTCTTCTTCAACGGCGAAACTATCACCGTGGACACGCTGAACCCTGCCCGCAATCAGGACTATGTACTCGAGTTTGTCTTGACCGAGGATAAGGAGGTGACTTTGGGTATCATCTGTAACAACGTCTCTACCCTTTCTGAAAATGCCGGCTTCGACGTGCAGTTCTACAGCCCTGTGCTCTACAAACTGAAAGTGGAAGGTGAATTGAGCGAAGAGCAGAAGGCTTACTTGGGCTTCGTGCAGGAGCAGCTGGATGCCCTTGCCGGACGCATCGAGGTGGCTACCGGCTATGTTTCTGCAGCCAACGACTCACTGCCTTGGGGTAAAGAACTTCTGAGCGAAGGTATCACTGAGGCTCAGGCACGCTACGACGCATGGGCTGCACTGACTCAGGATCAGATTCTGGAAGAGTGGATGGACGAAGAGTTGTCTCTGAAGGATACCATCATGAACAACGGTGTACGTTTCCTCAACAACAACTACATCACTCCGTTCCTCAACATGAACGCTCCGTTCCCCAACATCCTCGCTTCTATCGATGCCGCCCAGAATACATTGGGCATGCGCATCTATTCAGGTTCTGCCAAGAAGGCTGACCTCGAAAGCGAAATCAGCAAGTCTCAGGCCATGTACAACGAGAAGCTGAACGTTGCCTTCTCTTCTGCAGACTCTGTTGCTCTCGACAACCAGAAGATTGCTCTGGATGCCATGGTTGAGGTATTCAAGGCTGCCATCACTGCCGAGACTATCATCGACATCGACTTCGGTACACAGGAGGCTCCTGCTGTATTTGTAGAAAATGTGGATCCCGAAGGTCTTGTAGATACTTACTGGTCAGTAGATGGTGCCAAGGGTACCCTGACAACCACAAGTGTGGCCACTGCATATGGAACTACCCAGTTCGAACTCGGTTATGGTTCTGCCAACGATGCCGATGGCGTGGTTGTTCACACCGACTCCCTCGGTATGCTCCGCATCGGTAACGGTGAAGCCGTAATCAATGTCGCCGGTGCACCCGTGAAGGCTACCGACATTGTGAGCATCACGTTCGACTACTACTTCGGTAAGCTTACAACCAAAGATGCAGGTTATAAGGTGCTGACAGCCGAAGGTGACACTATCTGCGGCCTCTTCTACTGTGCTTATGATAATAACGTCAATGCCACCCGTGGATTCGACACATTTGGAGTGAACGGTTCTTATATTCCGGCTGTAGGTTCCAGCAGTGCATCCAATGCTGCCATTGCGGCTGCAAGCAACAAGACTACTTTCCAGATTGTTCTTGACTATGGTTTGAATGCCATGTACTGTGTGACTACAAGCACCAAGGGTACATACACCACTCCGACTGTTGCTTTCGGTGGTGAGGCTCCTGCTCAGGTTATATTCCACTCTACTTACAACAATTCCGACCGTCGCTGCTGGGTTGACAACGTGAAGGTGCAGAACATCGCTGCCGGTGAGGTAGAAGGTGGTGAAGGCATCGAGTCTGTAGAGAAGGCTCCCGTTGCTGACGGCGTGATGTACAACGTTGCCGGTCTGCGCATTGAGAAGCCTGTTAAGGGTCAGCTCTACATCCAGAATGGCCGCGTGAAGGTTGCCAAATAAGATGACTTTTCTAAAATAAGTTTGAACTTTTGTTTGAAGAGGGCGTGTCGTGCGACACGCCCTCTTTTCTTGTATCAAGAAAGTATAACCGCAAAAACACCTGATGAAATGCCGCAAAAACACCTGATGAAATGCCGCAAAAACGCCTAATGAAATGCCACAAAAATACCTAATGGATTTGCTAATTGCAAATAAATCACTATCTTTGCACAAAATATAAAATGTAATGATATGGAGTATTTGAGCAGAATAGTGGATGACCAGTTGGCCTTGAGATTAGAGGCATTTGGTGCAGTCCAGATTAATGGCCCTAAGTGGTGTGGAAAAACAACCACAGCTCAGAGGCAATCTAAAAGTGTAATCAAATTGCAAGACCCCGATAAACGTGATGGATATATGGCTACCGCAAGGACAAAACCATCGATTCTGTTGAAAGGAGATACCCCTCGTTTGATTGACGAGTGGCAAGATTTTCCTATTTTGTGGGATGCTGTAAGAAATACCGTTGATGAGAGGGGACTCAAAGGTCAGTTTATCCTCACGGGTTCAACTGTCATTAAGAACCGGAAGAAAGAAGAGGAAGCAGAATTTCAAAGAAGAATGCATACAGGAACCGGTAGAATAGCAACGATGACCATGTATCCGATGAGTTTGTATGAGTCAAGAGAGTCTTCCGGTGAAATCTCGTTACTTGAACTTTTCAACAATAACGATTTGGATATTGATGGAGCCGTTTCAAGACTTTCAATAGAGGAACTTATCATGTTGGCTTGTCGGGGGGGATGGCCTGATTCATTGAGTATAAAGAATGA
This sequence comes from uncultured Bacteroides sp., assembly GCA_964614555.1. Classification (GTDB taxonomy): domain Bacteria; phylum Bacteroidota; class Bacteroidia; order Bacteroidales; family Bacteroidaceae; genus Phocaeicola_A. The sequence continues at coordinate 881 of CAZTPB010000129.1, read as the reverse complement.
TAAAGCGAAACTCCTTATAGCCAAGGACTACCTCAACAAAGTCTGCAATGAGGATGTCTCTCGAATAGATGATGTGCAGCGCAATCCGGAATTGGCAAGGCTTATATTGCGTTCGTATGCCCGTAATCTCTGTACCTTGGTGAAGAAGTCCGCCATGTTGGAAGATGTAAGGGCTGAAATGGAGACTACGGCGCAAGCTACATTTGACGATTATGTAGATGTACTTAAACGCCTCTTTGTGCTTGAAGATATTGAGGCATGGTGTCCCGCCATTCGTTCTGCATCTGCTATCAGAGTGAGTAAAAAGAGGTGTTTTATAGACCCGTCTATCGCTGTTGCGGCAATGGGGGCTTCTCCAAAGACCTTGGAACTTGACCTGAAGACATTCGGTTTTGTCTTTGAATGTATGTGCATCCGTGACTTGAGAGTTTACTCGCAGGCTATGGATGGCAGGGTCTCATATTATCACGACAGGTATGGCTTAGAGGCAGATATAGTTCTCCATCTTGATGACCAAAGGTATGCTCTCATCGAATGTAAACTTGGCAGTAGGGATATTGACGAGGGGGCAAAGCACTTGCTTGAAATACGGCAACTGATTAGAGAACGGAATAAAACTGAGAGACAGATGCCTCTTCGTGAACCGGATCTTCTGATTGTCCTGACAGGCGGAGAGTTTGCCTATACGCGAGAGGATGGTGTTAAGGTAATTCCACTTGGTTGCCTGAAAGATTGAATGATTCATAGTTCCGAAACGGCTGTTTCCGAAACGGCTGTTTCGCAACTGCGAATATAGTGAGCTTTTCTCGCCTGACAAAATTTTGGGATTAAGTGACATTAAAAAAATAACTTGCATCAGTTTTTATAGACATTGCTTTTTC
>CAZTPB010000128.1:0-6099 GCA_964614555.1 uncultured Bacteroides sp. | reverse complement strand
ACAACCATAAAACCGTAGAGATATGAAACATTCAAAACTGACAATCATCGCCACCTGCATCCTGGCCTCGGCATGTGCCCCCAAGGTGGCAGAAGAGTTCACAGGCAGCAACACGCTGTATCAAAGCAAAATATATTGGTACACACCTTCTCAGGTGTGGGACGAGGAGTTGCAAGACAGCGTCATCGAGTGGCGCCGGACCGCCAACAAATACCGCGGCGATGTCAAGACCGTCAAGACTGAAGAGTTGAACTTTGCAGGAAGACACACCCAACCTTACCAGAAACTGGCTGAAGCGCTCAAGGATATAGGAGCACGCAATGACTTGACTGGCCTCTTTTGGGAACTGAAAGAGGAGGAAGGGCAGACGGTGCTCCACTGCTACTTCCCAATGCCTGCCCATCCGGTGAAGAGAATGTGGCTCGGTGGCGAAGAGACCTACATTGTAGATGAGGAGACGGGTGTACACTACAAGCCAAGGGTGACAACGCCCGACGTCATGCAGCAGTACTTCACCGTGCAGGCTCCCAAGGACTCGCTGATAGACTTCACCATCACCTTCCCGCCTCTGCCAGAATCCACCCGCTACATCTCCATCACGGGTGTGCCCAACTGGAGTCTGTATGACAGCAGACAGAAAATCAGAATCAAGCGGAAGAGATTGGAGAGTGCCGAATATGACCAAAAGCCGAACATCCGCACTCCGCAACTGAAACAGCCCGAGCAGAACTACAACAAGGACGATGCCGACACATGGGCCTGCTACCACAAGGTACATACCATCAAGCCGTTGGAGAACCAAGAGACCCTTGCCCTTTGGCGTACACCGGAGGCTACCTATCTGGCTGTGCCGCACAACCAGACATGGACAAGGGAGTACTATAGGCACAACAGCAACACCTTCTTGTTGGACGGCAATGACGGCAAGCAATACAAGTTGAAGGGAATACAAGGAGTCCCCATGGACCATCTGTTCTGGGTGGAGGAGTGTGCCGGCGACTGGTTTGCCCTGGTACTGGAGTTCGAACCCATCCCGTTGGACGTCACCCATATCAATTACTTTGAATTGGACGGTGAGCCCTTCAATGCCTGGGGAGCAAACCCGAAAGGCCAACAGATAATAAACCTGGAGGTGGAGACCCTGCGCGAAAACCAACGGCTGTTTGAATACGTCGAACGGAAAATCGTGGAATAACCTATGATAAAAGAGAGAAGCACAAATAAATGAGTATTTATCATAGTTTGGTTGTGGCACGTCGGGGGGCGGGGCACAAACACAAATTTATAAAAAATGTTATAAAAAAGTTGTATAAAATTTTTAAAAAAATAAGTTTTAAAAAAACCTCTTCGCCCTCTTCATCGGTGGCCATGACGTGATAGACACCTGAAGCGACCCGTTTGCCTTGTGCATTTCGCCCGTCCCATGAGAAACTTCCTCCCACGGAAATACCCTCATGAACAAGACTGCCATAGGCATCGGTTATTTTTACCTGTGAGTTCATCATCAAGCCTACGATGCTGACGATGCCTGTATAATCGGGCCGTACAGGATTAGGATAGGCACGCACACTGCTCGCCGAAAAGGAGGTTTGTGCCTGAGTTGCTTCACTCTGATAGGCCACCAACCCTTTACCGGTGCCAATATAGACAAGACCCGTCTCTTTGTTGACTGCGATGCTCTGTATCTCATCGGACAACAAGGGGCTGTTTTCAGTGGTGAAATGGGCTATCTGCTCCAAACCATCTGCCGAAAGCAGGTAAATGCCACTCGACTCTGTACCAATCCATTTGCGGTTGGCGCCATCTATGGCAATATCACTGATGGAAACACCGTCCATCAGGTAGTCAGCATAGTTGGTACCGTCGTTGCGCGGCACTTTTATCTGGGTAAAGTGGAAGGCATCGCCTTCATCGAACAAGGTAGCGGGAGTGGGAATGACAAGAAGTCCTTGGTTGGAACCCACCCAAATGGCCCCGTCAGCCTCTTCCACAGCACAAGTCACCTCCGCATTTTCTACCCTGTCACCATCCTGGTTTTTCAGTTCGGAGAGATAGGCGATACGGTCGTCGGACGTATCCGCAACAGTCCCCTTGTGGTCGAGTACGACAAGCCCCGACTTGGTATAGTTCGGCGTAAGGAACCACATCCATCCCCGACGGTCGAAGAAGGTTCTGCGGAACGTTTCTACCTGACTGATTTCCTGATGGTAAAGCGATATCCATTTCTTTTCGTGTGTATAGACACTAATGATGTTGGTAGCTCCGGCACAGAGCGCCCACAGATTCTTCTGGCCGTCGTAGCAGAGACCATCTACCCGGACGATGTTAGGATAACGGTAATCGCTGCTGATAGTACTGTTATCCGGAGTATGGAGTTTGACGAACTTCCCATCCTGAAACTCGTAGAGCCCTTCACCTGCTGAAGCGGCAAACAGGTGGCCGTCATCGTCCGGATCTACAGCAATGGAGGTTATGTCACCATAACGCGATTTGCCGGTTTGCTGCATAATTCCGTCTTCTTGATAGACTGACCATAAACCATTTTCATCCATTACCTGAATGGTTCCCGGATTGTAATAGCGATCCAAATAGATGCCTCCACCGCAAGTGTATAACTTGTTTTTATGCATGAACATCCGATAGAAAAGGTTGCGCTTCGGAGCATTCAAGGTAAGAGGAGCGATGTGTTGCACCAATGTATTCCCTTCAAGTGTATAACCTGCCAATCCATCGTGAGTGTGCGACACCCAATAGATAGAATTGCCATAAACAATGTCCACCACACCGGCAGGAATATCAATGATGTCGTAGTCTTCGGGAGATTCGAAAAGATAGAGTTTGTTGTTTGCCCTACCGGCAGCCAATCGGCCATCGACCTGGAAAAAATAGTTGTAGGTACCATCCAACAATTTGACAGATTCACCTGTCTCGGGATTCAGTTTCAACAGAGCTTTGCCCAATATGTTGCCATATAGCACATTTTTATGACTGATGAGATGCGTGAAGCTGTCGGTATGTATCTTGGTCCACTTACTGATGTCGAGCAAGTTGTCCGACAAATACCCGCGATAGAGTCCGTCACCAGATACGGCGGCGAGCAGACAGCCATTGATGACGACACAGGCTGTGACTTGTTTGTTGAGCGTATAGTTGGCAGCTATTGTCTGCTGTCTGATATCCAATACGATGACCCCCGTATTGGTGGCCAAATAAGCACGACTTCCTTCCATACCGACTCCATTGACACGCTTATCTGCCAACGAGGAATTCTTCAAGTCGGTGATGTTGTAAATGTTTCCTTGCTCGTCCATCAGGTCAATGTTCCCGTTGCTATAAACTAATAGCAACTTTTTTTCAGACTTGCAAAGAGCTATATGCAAGATTTCCACATCACTCAATGTATGGACGAGGTCGTACGTTACGATGTCACCATCCTCTGGATCGTAGGAAAAAAGCGAACCACTACTCAGGGCATATACTTTATCACCAAAGAACACGCTCATGGAGGTACTTCCATAAGCCATATGAGCCTGCCACTCACCGACAGGCAACTGGGCACGAAGTATGCCCCCAAAGCATAGCAACAGACAAAAAAGAATTAGTTTCTTCATACAAACTCGAAATTCTAAAGGATTTTTGCCTGATAGGACTAAAAACGACCTGCAAGAAATCTGCACAACTTTTCCACTGCGCGTGCACGGTGGCTGATGCGGTTCTTGATGTCGTTCCCTAACAAGGCAAAAGAACAATCGTATCCTTCCGGACGGAACAGAGGGTCGTAGCCGAATCCTTCGGTGCCTTCCCTCTCTTCGAGGATGACTCCTTTCACAATTCCTTCAAAGAGATACTCCTTTCCTTCCATTATTAACGCAATAACGGTACGAAATTGTGCGCGGCGGTCACTTTTTCCATTTAATTCTTCTAAAAGTTTCTTCATGTTGGCCTCCGAATCGTGTCCTGGTCCGGCGTAGCGTGCAGAATAGACTCCTGGGGCACCTTCCAATGCATCCACTTCCAATCCCGTGTCGTCGGCAAAACAGTCCTGTCCGTATCGCTCATAGATGTACCGGGCTTTCATCAGGGCATTCCCTTCGAGAGTATCGGCAGTTTCTGGAATATCATCGGTACAACCAATGTCTTTCAAACTTTTCAGCTCAATACTATTTCCGAGGATGAGACTTACCTCTTCCAGTTTATGCCGGTTGTTTGTTACGAATACCATAATGTCATTTATTTCTTCTTGCTCTTTACTTTTATTTGGTCGAATCCTTCGCCATAGACACCCACTACGTTGCTCTGTGAGATGAATGCATTGGGGTCGATATCCTTTACCAGGCGGAAAATGTGGATGGCTTCACTCTTCTTGGCCAATATGCAAAGCACCTTCATGGGCTGTTTGCTGTAAAAGCCTGTACCATCCAGCACGGTGACTCCACGGTTCACTTCCGTTATGATAGCTTCGCCTATCTCTTCGTACTTCTTGCTGAAGATAAGGAACTGTACACTCTGTCGGGCACTGTTGACAATGTAGTCGATGGCCACACTGATGATGATGAGTGTGACGAAACCGAATACAACGCGGCGCCAATCCTCGAAAATGAAGTAGCAGGAAGAGATGATGACAATGTCGCATACCATAATCATGCGCCCGAAGGTGATGGTCTTGTACTTGTTGACAATGGCAGCGATGATATCCGTACCACCCGTACTGCCACCCACTATGAACACCACGGCAATACCTACTCCACAGAATATGGAACCGATGACGCAAGCCATAAAGTCCTGTCCGGGACCGATAATTTGTAGCAGTTCGCCTGTTTCGGGGTTCTTCATCATCTCTTGGAACAAATCCAGAAAGAATGTCAGCATCGATACAGAATAGATAGTCTTCAAGCAGAATTTCAGCCCCAAGATATAGAGGGCTACCGCCAGAAAGGCCGCATTGATGACGAAATAGGAAATTTGCATCTCAATGCCCGTGGCATAATAGATGATAGCTGAGATACCTGTCACGCCTCCCGTGGTTATCTGATAGGGTAGCAGGAAAAGGGTCCATCCAAGTGCATAGGCCATCAAGCCTAAGGTGATAGTGAAATAGTCCTTGGTTTCTCGCCAAAGGAAAGCCACCCCCTTGCCCCTTTCAGGGGAGGGGAGTGAATTGCCTTGTTTGTCTGTTTTCATACGTCTTGTCTATTTACTCCCCTCCCTTGGGAGGGGCAGGGGGGTGGGTCTGCTTTACAATACCACGTTCACAATCTTCTTTGGTACGATGATGACCTTCTTCGGAGTCTTTCCTTCAATCCATTTTTGACTTTGCTCGTCGGCCATCACGGTGCTTTCAATTGTTGCATTGTCCGCATCGGCCGGGAATTCCAGTGTGAAGCGTGCCTTACCGTTGAACGAGATGGTATATCTTACGGTATCCTCTACAAGGTATGACTCATTGTACTCCGGCCACTTGGCATCGCATACACTGCCTTCGCCACTAAGCATCTCCCAAAGTTCTTCGGCCAAATGGGGAGCGAAAGGTGCCATCAGTGTGGTCAGCAGGCGCAGAACCTCTGTAGAACGGCATTTCATTTGTGTCAGCTCGTTCACGCAAATCATGAAGGCACTGATACTGGTATTGTACGAAAATGTTTCGATGTCTCCCGTCACCTTTTTGATGAGTTTGTGGATGCTCTTCAACTCCTCTTTTGTCGCGGGAACATCAGTGGGCAGGTATTCATCGGTACGACTATAAAACAGGCTCCACAGTTTCTTCAAGAATCGGTGTACACCATCGATACCATTGGTATCCCAAGGTTTGCTCTGCTCCACAGGACCCAGGAACATTTCGTACATACGCAGTGTGTCGGCGCCATATTTTTCAACAATCATGTCGGGGTTCACCACGTTGAACATTGATTTCGACATCTTCTCTACAGCCCATCCGCAGATGTATTTGCCATCTTCAAGGATGAATTCGGCATCGTTGTATTCCGGACGCCATGCTTTGAAGGCTTCCACGTCCAATACATCCGCGCTGACGATGTTCACATCCACATGAAGTGGAGTCACATCGTATTGGCTTTTCAATCCATGGCTGACAAAAGTATT
>CAZTPB010000127.1:0-6111 GCA_964614555.1 uncultured Bacteroides sp. | reverse complement strand
TACCACTAAAAATTATTGAAAATATTTCCTATGGGTCAAAGTTGGGTTAAAAACCTGTTCTACAATACTCTCCGCGTCTTCTTCATTGGCTCCTACACGAAGCATTGCAGCTTTTACTTCTTCTTTTGTCGCCTGACTGTCCCAAAGCATTTGTGCATAATCCAACAATTTAGATTGTTTGCTTTCTTCCATAACTTTGATAATTTATTAAGGTTTTGTGCATTATTGCCTTCGTCCGTTTCGGCAAAGCCTACACAACTTCAGATAAAAAAGAAAGCGCAGACTATCGCCATATTCCACTCAGGTTCACCACAAACCCTAACACACTATGGGAGAAGTCCGCGCTATGCGCACGACTTCACCGTGTGTCAGTTTACGATAACTCGTTTCTTCTTTCGAGGTGGTGATTCGAGTGGAAGATGAGCAATCAAAATGTCTTATACTTTTGCACAAGGGCAAAAATCTTCGCAAAGGAAAGAAAATTTTCCGAAAGGAACAAATCAAACTGAAATTTTCTTTGCCAAAATGTGTATTGTCACTCTTATCTGGAAATATAAAAACTTGCTATTTTACCAATAAGGGGAATATTATCGTCTTCACGTACCACAATATCGTGCATGGTATTCCCTTTTGGTTCTGCGTAAGTGGTAACGATACATCAGTAGAGTTCTCAATATTCGGTCCTGTATAATTCAATACTGTGCCATCCCATTGGTCGCAGATATTTATCATTCCATTATCAAAAGAACAAAGCATCGCTATACTATCTTACTTATCTGTAAATAGCGCGGATGACGTGGAAGTGTTTATGACCGTTCGGGCATAAGTGACAGTGGCTTTCCATGTCATTCGCGTTAATAGGTTCCCTATGTATGGGAAAATAATATAAAAATGTTACTGAGCCGTAAAAAACGGGAAAGTTCTTTTGCCCTTTGCGTGGTTTGCACTATCTTTGCTCCTTAAAAGCTTTTTAGTGACATTGAAAAAATAAATTGCTTCAGTTTTAGTCTCTATTTTTGATTGATTTTGTCTTTGTGAAGAAGGAACATAGCGGGCTATGTGACTGATGAACAAAGATAAAAGCGGCAAAAAGAGAGACTGACAGATGAGTAAATGAAAAAGCAATGTCTATAAAAACTGATGCAAGTTATTTTTTTAATGTCACTTAAACAAATAAAGGAGTGGGACAACAATGAAAGTAATCGAGTTGATAAAAAAACATAAGGATGGTCGGACGGCTTTCTCTTTTGAATTGCTTCCTCCGTTGAAGGGAACAGGTACTGAGAAATTGTTTGAGACTATCGATACCCTGCGGGAGTTCGATCCGAAATATGTGAACATCACTACCCATCGGGGCGAATATGTCTATAAAGAATTGGGCGATGGACTTTACCGTCGGGAGTTGGTACGTCGTCGTCCGGGCACGGTGGCTGTGGCTGCTGCCATTCATCACAAATATGGGTTGACGGTAGTTCCCCATATAGTGTGCAGCGGATCCACCAGTGCAGACATTGAGTATGCTTTGCTTGATCTTCAGTTTCTCGGTATTACAGATTTGCTCCTTTTGCGCGGCGACAAAGCCAAGCATGAGGCGGCCTTTACACCGATGCCTGGCGGATATGCCCACACTACCGAACTGATAGAACAGGTGAATGCTTTCAACCGGGGCTATTTCACCGACGGTTCTCCCATCAAGTCGCCGGGTACTCCTTTCTCTTACGGAGTGGCCTGTTATCCAGAGAAGCACGAAGAGGCTCCCAATTTGGAGAACGATCTTGCTTGGCTGAAGCGTAAGGTAGAGTTGGGTGCGGAATATGCAGTGACGCAGCTCTTCTACGATAACGAGCGCTATTTCCGCTTTGTGGAGATGGCTCGTCGTGAAGGGATTACCATCCCCATCATTCCTGGTATCAAGCCTTTTGCCAAGATGTCTCAGCTGACGGTGGTACCCAAGACCTTCAAGGTCGATCTGCCTCAGCCTTTGGCCATTGAAGCGGCCAAGTGTAAAAGCGATGCAGAAGCCAAAGCGTTAGGTGTAGAGTGGTGTGTGGCGCAGTGTCGGGAACTAATGGCTCATGGAGTGCCCAGCCTGCACTTCTATACGGTGTCGGCGGTAGATAGCATAAGCGAAGTGGCCAGACAGATTTTCTAACCTTAAAAGCGAGAACTTATACCATGTATTTTAAAAACATCATCGGACAAGAAGAAGCCAAACGACGTATAGTGCAGGAGGTGAGCGAAGGACGTGTGCCTCATGCTCGTCTCATCTGTGGCCCCGAAGGAAGTGGCAAACTTCCGTTGGCTGTGGCTTATGCCCGCTATCTCTGCTGTACAGACAGACAGGGGGGAGAGGCTTGCGGCCGGTGTCCTTCGTGTGTAAAGTTTGACAAGTTGGTTCATCCCGATGTACATTTTGTCTTTCCGGTGAAGTCTTCGTCCAATGTCAGTGACGATTTCATCCGCGAATGGAGGCAACTGATGCTGAAGAGTCCCTATTTCAGCTTTTCGCAATGGATGGAAGCTATGGAAGTGGAAAATCAGCAACCCCTCATCGGAGTGCGTGAGAGTGATGTGATAGCCCGCAAACTCAACCTTAAGGCAAGTGCCGGAGGGTATAAGGTAATGATTATCTGGCTGCCCGAAAAGATGAACGTGCAGAGTGCGAACAAACTGCTGAAACTTTTGGAAGAGCCTCCCCGTCAGACGGTTTTTCTGTTGGTGAGCGAACAGCCCGATGCCTTGTTGACAACCATACAGAGCCGTACCCAACGGATGGAACTGCGCAAATTGTCCGAACCGGCAATAAAGCTGGCATTGCAGGAACGCTACGGTTTGCAGGAAGCAGATGCTGCTACGGTGGCTCACTTGGCAGGTGGCAATTTCCTGAAAGCCTTGGAAAGCATCCGTCTGAGTGAAGACGGTCGGGTCTTTTTCGACCTTTTTGTCAGTCTGATGCGTCTTTCCTACCAACGCAAGTTGCGTGAGATGAAACTTTGGAGCGAACAGGTGGCTGCCATGGGGCGTGAGCGGCAAAAGCACTTCCTTGACTATTGTCAGCGGAGTTTGCGCGAGAATTTCATCTTCAATTTCCGACGGCAGGAACTTGTCTATATGACACCTGAAGAGCAAGCCTTTTCGCAACGCTTTTCACCTTTCGTCAACGAGCGCAACGTGATAGGTATTATGGAAGAATTGGCATTGGCACAGCAGCATGTGGAGCAGAATGTGAATCCGAAGATGATTTTCTTCGACTTTGCCCTGAAAATGATTATGCTGTTGAAGAACAATTGAAATGAAAAACGATTAGAGAATAAAATAAGGATTGAAATATATGTCAGAAGATTTGAAATGGAAATGTGGAAACGGTGGTCTTTGCTGCCGTGGATGCGGACGACAGGATAAGCAACTGAACACTTATGACTATTTGGCTGACATTCCCGGCAACGACGAGGAGTGCGACATGGTAGAGGTGCAGTTCAAGAACACCCGTAAGGGGTATTACCGCAACAGCAATCACCTGCCTTTGTCGAAGGGAGACATTGTGGCAGTAGAGGCTGCGCCGGGACACGACATCGGAGTTGTGACGCTGACCGGACGTCTCGTAATGCTTCAGATGCGGAAGGCAAACATCAGGCACGATGCAGAAGTCAAGCGGATCTACCGCAAAGCCAAAACGGTGGATATGGAGAAGTATGCTGAGGCGAAAGCACGAGAGCACGACACCATGATACGCTCGCGTAAGATAGCCAACAGCTTGTTGCTGAACATGAAGATAGGCGATGTGGAGTATCAGGGAGACGGAAACAAGGCCATTTTCTACTATATTGCAGATGAACGTGTGGATTTCAGGCAACTCATCAAGGTGTTGGCCGAAACCTTCAAAGTGCGCATCGAAATGCGTCAGATTGGTGCCCGTCAGGAAGCCGGACGCATCGGAGGTATCGGCCCTTGTGGGCGTGAGCTTTGCTGTGCCACTTGGATGACCAATTTTGTGTCTGTGGCTACCAGTGCCGCCCGCTTTCAAGACATTTCACTCAATCCTCAGAAACTGGCCGGACAGTGTGCCAAGCTGAAGTGCTGCCTCAATTACGAAGTGGATGTCTATGTCGAAGCACAGAAAAAATTGCCGTCGAAAGAGATTGTACTGGAGACAAAGGAGGGGCAGTTCTACTTCTTCAAGGCCGACATACTGAAGGGTGTCATCACCTATTCGAGCGACAAGAGTGTGCCGGCCAATCTGGTGGAACTCACTGCGAGGCAGGCTTTTGAGATTATCAACATGAACCGGCACGGGCAGAAGCCTGATACACTGCAGGCCGAGGGAAAGCAGGGAGAGAGACACTCGGTGGATTTGTTGGAACAGGAGAATATCACCCGTTTCGATCGTGCCAAAAAGAAAAAGAAAAAAGGTGGTGGCAATCGTCAGCAATCAGGCAAGCAAGGTGATGGCGCACAGCAGGGTAAGCAGGCGGGCAATGCTTCCGTTGCAAAAGAGGCACAATCCCAACAAGGAGGAAATGGCCCTAATAAACCCAATGGCGGCGGGGGAAAGAACAAGAAACGGAACGGCAACAACACCCCTAACCGACCCCGCCCTACCCAACAATCGGCCCAAGGGGGAGATAAAGCACAATGAAAGGAGTATATAGCCGTCTGCTGATAGGACTTTTATCTTTGTTGCCCGTAGCCTGTTGGTGGGACAATACGGTCTATCACTGCTATCAGCCGGTGGGTGATGGATGGAAACAGACGGATACGCTCTGTTTCCATCCACCACGGATGGAGCGGGGGGAAAAGTACCGCATGGCGGTGGATGTGCGCCATACAGGGCGCTATCCTTATCGGTCGCTTTGGTTGTTGGTCGGGCATAATCTGACTGACTCAACGGAGACTGTTACTGATACATTGGAATGCGTGTTGGCCGACAGACAAGGATTGCCCCTTGGCAAAGGGGTAGCCTCGCTTTATCAGTTGGAGATTCCTTATGGAATCATAGAGGCCGATGGGGGAGGTGTCCCCTTTGTACGTGTGTCGCACTGTATGCGCGGAGAGCCGTTGGAAGGAATCAGTGATATAGGTATCCATCTCTATGGAGATTAAGAGAGATAACGAAAAAAGGAACCTTTTCACAAAGGCTCCTCTTCGATAATTATAGGTATTAGTTCTCTTTTAAGGTAAAAAGATTGTTTTAGGATAACACTGCAAAGGTACGGAGATTAATCGGGATTAAATAATTTTTTTATATGTTATTGAGCAGGTTTTGTCTGTTTCAGGGGGATGGGCTGACTTTTTAACACTCATCATGTTCCTTTGAGTTTGAGAGGGGGTAAAGAAGCTTTTTTCTGGCGTGGAGATAGTGATAAATAAAATATACTCGTTAAATAGTGTCATTTTTCTGATAAAATCTTATGTTTGTATTAATTTTGCAGCCAAATTCTTGGTAAGCAACTAAAACACGATAACACGATAAGAAAAGGAGTATTTCAATGGAAAGAAGACTTTGGGCGACGGTGTGCTTGTTGGTGGCAGCCGTAGTGTGTGCTGTGGCACAAAAGGGAACGGTCAGAGGTAAGGTAGTGGATGCGCAAAGCAAAGAGCCGCTGGAGTTTGTTACAGTAAGTGTGTTGCCGGTAGGAGGTACGCAATTGTTGAAGGGGACGGTGACAGATATTTCAGGCAACTTTGCCATTCAGGGGTTGGCTGACGGGAACTACACTTTGTCCATCACTTTTATAGGCTATCGCGAGGTGAAGCGCAATTTCTCCATCACATCACAGATGCGCACCGTCAATATGCGCCAACTGAGTATTGGTGAAGACAGCAAGATGCTCAGCGAAGTACAGGTGACCGGACAGCGTGCGCAGATGAAATTCGAGATAGACAAGAAAGTGTTCGATGTCGATCAGAACATTGCGGCCACAGGAGGGTCGGCCAGCGACGTGCTGACCAACATCCCTTCGGTAGAAGTCGATAATGAGGGTGAAGTCTCCCTGCGCGGCAGTAGCAGTGTGACAGTGTGGATCAACGGAAAGGCATCGGGGCTGTCGGCCGATAACCGGGGGGAAATTTTGGAACAGCTTCCTGCTGAGAGCATCCAGAAGATCGAGGTCA
>CAZTPB010000126.1:0-6165 GCA_964614555.1 uncultured Bacteroides sp. | reverse complement strand
TACAGGGATTTCAAATCCCTACCTCTACACCCTCGGATAACATATCCGAGGGGACAAAGGTATTCATGTAGAAGAGAACAAGAGCTAAAAGCTCAAATCCATATTTCAAGTTTCGGACAGAGACGCTTCTCCTGCCTCAGTTAATATTACTGTTTATCGCGGCAAAGGTAAACAATCTTTTGTAAACGGACAAAGAATAAAAGAAATTTATGTCCACAGTCAGGAAATTGCAGGCAAAACACTCATCAAGGCGCAACATTCATCATAAAATGCAGAAAAAACCTCTTTTGTGCCGTATCAGTTACTACATTTTTCGTAACTTTGCAGCTTGTAACATACAACATTGAATATAAATTCAAAAAGAAATTAGTATAAATATGGCAAAAGAATTGAAAGAGTTGACCAAGCGCAGTGAAAACTATTCGCAATGGTACAACGACCTTGTTGTGAAGGCTGACCTCGCCGAGCAGAGTGCCGTGCGTGGTTGTATGGTGATAAAACCCTATGGATATGCTATCTGGGAGAAGATGCAGCGCCAGTTGGATGATATGTTCAAGGAGACTGGCCACGTGAATGCTTACTTCCCCTTGCTCATTCCCAAATCATACCTGAGCCGTGAAGCCGACCACGTGGAAGGCTTTGCCAAGGAGTGTGCCGTGGTGACACACTACCGGTTGAAGAATGCTCCCGACGGTAGCGGAGTCATCGTTGACCCGGCTGCCCGGTTGGAAGAAGAGTTGATTATCCGTCCCACGTCTGAGACAATCATTTGGAGTACCTATAAAAATTGGATTCAATCTTACCGCGACCTGCCTATCCTGTGCAACCAGTGGGCGAACGTGATGCGTTGGGAGATGCGTACACGCTTGTTCCTCCGAACGGCTGAGTTCCTTTGGCAAGAGGGACACACGGCCCATGCCACCCGCGAAGAGGCTGAAGAGGAGGCACAGAAAATGCTTCATGTCTATGGAGACTTTGCCGAGAAGTACATGGCCGTACCTGTGGTGAAGGGCGTGAAGAGTGCCAACGAGCGTTTTGCCGGTGCATTGGATACTTATACCATCGAGGCACTGATGCAGGACGGTAAGGCTCTGCAAAGTGGTACTTCACACTTCCTCGGACAGAATTTTGCCAAAGCTTTCGATGTGCAATTTGTGGATAAGGAAAACCAGTTGCAATACGTATGGGCAACTTCATGGGGAGTTTCTACCCGCTTGATGGGTGCGCTCATCATGACTCATTCTGACGACAACGGTCTTGTCCTTCCTCCGAAACTTGCCCCGATACAGGTGGTTATCGTACCTATCTACAAGAATGAAGAGCAACTGAATGCTTTGAACGAAAAGATAGGAGGTATCGTGGCCAACCTGAAGGCGATGGGCATCAGCGTGAAGTATGACAATGCCGACAACAAGCGTCCGGGATTCAAGTTTGCCGAATATGAATTGAAGGGTGTGCCCGTGCGCCTTGTGATGGGCGGACGCGATTTGGAGAACAATACCATGGAGGTGATGCGTCGCGATACATTGGAAAAACAGACTGTGACTTGCGATGGTATTGAGGAGTATGTAAAGAATTTGTTGGATGAGATTCAGGAAAACATTTTCCAAAAGGCACTGAAGTATCGTGAGGCCAATACCACCAAGGTGGATACCTACGAAGAGTTCAAGGAGCAGATAGAGAAGGGTGGATTCATCCTTGCCCATTGGGATGGCACTTCGGAGACGGAAGAGCGCATCAAGGAGGATACTAAGGCTACCATCCGTTGTATTCCTTTCGAGGCCGATGAGGAGAGCCTTACTCCCGGCAAGTGTATGGTGACCGGTAAGCCCAGTGCACGCCGTGTACTCTTTGCAAGGGCTTACTAATATAAAAATAACATAGCAACATTACTTTACTTTATGGGAAAAATCATATTGACGGGCGACCGTCCGACCGGACGCCTGCACCTGGGACACTACGTAGGTTCGCTGAAACGACGTGTAGAACTGCAGAACTCCGGTGAGTTTGAAAAGATATTCATCATGATTGCCGATGCTCAGGCACTCACCGACAATGCTGACAATCCGGAGAAAATCCGCCAGAACATCATCGAAGTGGCATTGGACTATCTCTCTTGCGGCATCGACCCGGAGAAGACCACCATCTTCATCCAAAGCCAAGTGCCCGAGCTGTGCGAACTGGCCTTCTATTACATGAACCTCGTGACTGTAAGCCGCCTGCAACGCAACCCGACGGTAAAGACCGAGATACAGATGCGCAACTTTGAGACAAGCATCCCGGTAGGATTCTTCACCTACCCCATCTCGCAGGCATCGGACATCACAGCTTTCAAGGCTACCACTGTACCTGCCGGTGAAGACCAGAAACCGATGCTGGAGCAGACACGCGAAATCGTGAACCGCTTCAACAACACTTACGGTGAAACATTGGTGGAGCCGGACATCCTGCTGCCCGACAATGCCGCCTGCCTGCGTCTGCCCGGTACGGACGGAAAGGCCAAGATGTCGAAATCATTAGGCAACTGCATCTATCTCTCTGACACAGCCGAAGATGTACGCAAAAAGGTGATGAGCATGTACACCGACCCTACTCACATCCGTGTGGAAGACCCGGGCAAGATTGAGGGAAACACCGTGTTCACCTACCTGGATGCCTTCTGCAAGGCCGACTCTTTTGCCAACTATCTGCCCGACTATGCCGACCTGAATGCACTGAAAGAGCATTACCAGCGTGGCGGATTGGGAGACGTGAAGGTGAAGAAACTGCTCAATGCCATCCTGCAGGAAGAACTGGAGCCTATCCGCCTGCGCCGTAAGGAGTTTGAGCAGGATATACCCGGAGTGTATGAAATATTGCGCCAAGGAAGCATCCGTGCACGCGAAGTGGCTGCACAGACGCTGGCTGACGTGCGGAGAGCCATGCGCATAGACTATTTCGATGATGCCGAACTCATAGCCGCACACACACGCAAGTTTGCCGAGGGCAAATAACAATACTTGAACGAATGGACGAAAGATTCACCCGACAGACAGCTGCGGCACTCGGTATATCCGACAGACAAGTGACAGCCACCTTGGAACTGCTGGCCGACGGAGCTACCATCCCCTTCATCAGCCGGTACAGGAAAGAGGTGACAGGAGGCCTCAACGAGGTACAGATAGAGCAAATCAAGGAGCTGAACGATAAGCACGTGGAAATGGAGAAACGCAAGAAGACCATCCTGTCCACCATCGGAGAGCAGGGAAAACTGACTCCGGAACTGGAGAGACGCATCAGCGAATGTTGCGACACTACCGAACTGGAAGACATCTATTTGCCCTACAAACCCAAACGGAAAACCCGTGCCGAAGCTGCCCGACAAAAAGGATTGGAACCTTTGGCCACACTGATACTGATGCAGCGGGAAAACAATCTCGTTTCTCGCGCGCGTACATATATCAATAGTGACGTCAAAGACACCGAAGAGGCTCTGAAAGGAGCACGAGACATCATTGCCGAAATGGTGAACGAAGACGAACGGGCACGCAATCAGGTGAGGAACCAATTCAACCGACAGGCCGTCATCACCTCCAAGGTAGTGAAAGGCAAAGAGGAAGAAGGTATCAAATACCGCGACTATTTCGATTGGAGCGAACCGCTGAAGCGCTGCTCATCGCACCGCTTGCTGGCTCTGCGTAGAGGTGAGGCTGAGGGTATCCTCAAAGTAAGCATCAGCCCCGACAACGAGGAGACAGCACAACGTCTGACAAGGCTCTATGTCAAAGGGACAAGCAAAGCGTGCGGACAACAAGTGGAGGAAGCTGTCAACGATGCATACAAACGACTGCTGCGCCCATCCATTGAGACGGAGTTCGCCACACTCAGCAAAGAAAAGGCTGATGTGGAGGCTATCCGCATCTTTGCCGAGAATCTGCGCCAACTGCTACTCTCCTCCCCTTTGGGTCAGAAGCGCGTATTGGGTATTGACCCGGGCTTTCGCACCGGATGCAAGATAGTCTGTCTCGATGCACAAGGTGGCCTGCTGCACCACAGCATCATGAGTCCGCACCCTCCCAAGAGCCAATATCGCGAGTCGGCTGCCACTATGAAATATCTGGTGGAGAAATACCAGGTGGAAGCGATAGCCATCGGTAACGGCACAGCCGGACGCGAAACAGAAGAGTTCGTACGCCAGCTGCCTTTCGTACAGGACATCGAAATCTATTCCGTCAGCGAAGACGGGGCTTCGGTCTATTCGGCCTCTCCAATAGCCCGCGAAGAGTTTCCCGACTATGATGTGACGGTACGCGGGGCTGTCTCTATCGGCCGCCGGCTGATGGATCCATTGGCTGAACTGGTGAAAATAGACCCAAAGAGCATCGGTGTGGGACAATACCAGCACGATGTGAATCAGACACAGCTGAAACGTTCGCTCGACCAAGTGGTGGAAAGTTGTGTAAACATGGTGGGGGTGAATGTGAACACCGCCAGCAAACACCTGCTCACCTATGTGTCCGGACTGGGACCGGTATTGGCACAAAACATTGTAGATTACCGCACGGAGAACGGGGCTTTCCACTCCAGAAAAGAGTTGCTCAATGTACCCCGTATGGGAGCCAAAGCCTTTGAACAATGTGCCGGATTCTTGCGCATAAGGCAAGGGAGCAATCCGTTGGACAACAGTGCCGTACACCCCGAGAGCTACCATATTGTAGAACAAATGGCCAAAGACTTGCACTGTACAGTGAAGGATTTGATGACGCAAAAAGAACTACGCGAAAAGATAGACCTGAAACGCTATACGACCGACACCGTAGGACTGCCAACCCTGACAGACATCATGCAAGAGTTGGACAAACCGGGACTCGACCCACGAAAACCGCTCACCGCTTTCCGCTTTGCCAACGTACACACCCTGGAAGACCTGCACGAAGGAATGACTTTGCCGGGCATCGTCACCAACATCACCAACTTCGGTTGTTTTGTTGATGTAGGCGTGCATCAGGATGGCTTAGTGCACATCTCCCAACTGGCAGACAAATTTGTGAGCGACCCGACTACCATCGTGTCTCTCCGGCAGCAGGTAATGGTCAAGGTGCTGGAGGTTGACCTCCAACGCAAACGCCTGAGCCTGACGATGCGTGGGCTTTGAAACAAGAATAATAAAGACTCATGTATTGGTTTGTATTTCATAAAGACCGGCTTCTCCTACAGGACAGTGCACTTCCCAAAGGCAATATGCCCCCTGTGCCTGTCCCTGCAGGAAAGAAGATACACACCCTGCCCGAGCTTGATGGTGAAGAATGCCGGGCTTTCCACATTGACAATGAGGAGGCATCCTTATCCGCGCCCCATTCTTCATCCTGTTTTGTCGGGCTTCGCTCCTCGTATGATATACTCCCCCTTGCGCACTACCTGATGGCAGGCAAAGCCGAAGAGTTGCTCCATTTCGACGAGACTGTGAGATTCTGCTCCATCTGTGGCTCGCCCATGCATTGGCACACCGGCATCAGCAAGCAGTGCACTGCCTGCCAACGGGAGGTATGGCCGGCTATCAAGACCGCCATCATCGTGCGTATCACACGCGGTGAGGAGATTCTGCTGGTGCGGGCACGCAACTTCAAAGGCACTTTTCACGGACTGGTGGCCGGCTTTCTTGAAACAGGCGAGACATTGGAAGAATGCGTACGCCGCGAAGTCCGCGAAGAGACCGGTCTGGAGATAAAGGACATACACTACTTCGGCAGTCAGCCGTGGCCCTACCCAAACGGTCTGATGGTAGGCTTTACGGCAGAATATGAAAGCGGCACACTGAAATTGCAGGAAGAGGAACTGGCTGAAGCCGCATTCTTCCACCATGACAAGCTGCCCGAGATTCCCCGCAAACTCAGCATGGCACGTATGCTGATTGATGATTGGATGAAGCGATTCTAAAACCATTTCATCAAATCATCCATCTTTTTTATACCACAATCTATCTGTACACTCAGGGATTTGACTTATCTTTGCACCCGATAGCAATCTCTGAAAGACTTTTATAAAAACATGAACAGACTTTTATCCACTTTGGCCATGACTGCGGCCATCTTCCTTACTGTATGCGGGAAAAATCCCCCAAACGAATATCAGACCATCACCAACAACCAGTTCTGGAACACCGCCGACGGGCAGCCCATCTACAGC
>CAZTPB010000125.1:0-6214 GCA_964614555.1 uncultured Bacteroides sp. | reverse complement strand
TCCTCAAAAATCCGAAGCAAATCCTCGCAAGCTAATTTATAGAACCTCCCTTTATAGATTTTATAGTTTATAATCACTCTCTGTTGTCGGCCCCCCACATCATCTTTTCGCGAAGAGTGTCGAAAAGGTGATGATTGTTTCGCTTCACCACGCGGGTATTGAAGGGAGCACGCCTGATAACAAGTTTCGTTTTCTCCGGACAGGTCTCACTGCGCCCGTCGATAGAGACGAGGAAATTGTGGCTCCGGCTCTCCACCTCCAACGTCACCTCCCAGTCGTCGCGCACGACGATGGGACGCACGTTCAGACTGTGCGGTGCTACGGGTGTAATGGCTATCGTCCCGGTACGTGGCACCATGATAGGTCCTCCCACACTCAGCGAATAGGCAGTAGAGCCCGTAGGTGTGGCTATCACCAGCCCGTCGGCCTGATAAGTGGTGAGATAGTTGCCGGCCACCGAAGTGCGGATACTTATCATGGAGGAGGTGTCCCGCTTGAGCACCGCTATCTCGTTCAGTGCAAAGGGATAGTTCTCCAACGACCAGTCTTCGGCCACGATATGCAGTGTGGCCCTCTCCTCTACCCTATATTGCTGGGCAAAGATTTCTTCGAATGCCTCGTCTATCTCTTCCGGGGAAACATCAGCCAGAAAGCCCAACCGCCCGGTGTTGATGCCGAGGATGGGGATTCCCCGATGCCCCACTTGGGCTGCTGTTTTGAGGAATGTGCCGTCCCCCCCGATGCTGAGAGCCATGTCAGCGGTAAAGCCGTCGTCGCCAATCAGCCCGTCAGGGTCTATGTCCATTCCTACATCACACGTCAGGAAACGGTGGAAATCTTCAGCGAGAAAGACCTCGTCGCCATGTTGCTGCAAGAGGTGTATCAGATGTTCGGCATGAGCCGATTTCTTGGCTTGGTACGTGTTTCCGAACAGGGCAAATTTCATCTCTGTATATGTATTACTTTATTAATTTTATCTATCTTTTCTGTAGAGATGTGCGTCATTTCAGGAACTTATATTACTTTTGCACATCTAATCGAACGCAAAAGTGCGACTTTTTTTTTAATTAAGCAAGAAAATGACAAAGTTAAGTGTAAACATAAACAAGGTTGCGACCATTCGCAATGCCCGTGGAGGCAATAATCCCGACATCCTGAAGGTGGCGCAAGACTGTGAAACCTTCGGTGCCGACGGCATCACCGTACATCCCCGTCCCGATGAACGGCACATCCGCTATGCTGATGTGGTGGCACTGCGTCCGCTGATACGCACAGAGTTCAACATTGAGGGATACCCGTCTGACAAATTCGTGGATCTGGTGCTGAAGGTAAAGCCGCATCAGGTGACACTCGTCCCCGACTCGCCCGAACAGATTACCTCCAACGCCGGCTGGGACACACGGATCCACGCAGACTTTCTCTCTGAGGTTGTGGGCACATTCAACTCTGCCGGCATACGCACTTCCATCTTTGTGGATCCCGACCTCAAGATGCTGGAATGGGCAGCCAAAACGGGCACCGACCGCGTGGAGTTATATACGGAGCCATACGCTTCAGGCTATGATGCAGACCGCGAAAAGGCCATAGCCCCCTTTGTGGAGGCTGCACGCACTGCCCGCCAACTGGGGTTAGGTCTCAACGTGGGCCATGACCTCAGCCTGCACAATCTGGCCTATCTGCACGACTGTATCCCTTGGGTGGACGAGGCCAGCATCGGCCACGCACTCATCTGCGACGCGCTCTACTTGGGCCTGCGCGAGACTATCGGGCAATACAAACAATGCCTCGTCTGAGAGACCGGCAACGACTGACTGCTATATATAATAAAGGTATAAGAACTATGAACATACTGACACTCTTGTCCGCACAAGCCGGCACAGCATTGGCTGCCGCCGAAGAGACTGTTACTGAGGTAGCCACCGAAGCTGCCGTAGTCAACGAAATGAGCCTTTGGGAGATGGCCTTGAAGGGAGGCTGGATCATGGTCGTACTGGCTGTGCTCTCTATCATCTGCTTCTACATCTTCTTCGAGCGGTTGGCAGCTCTGCACAAGGCAGGGAAAGACGACCCGCTCTTCATGGAGCGCATCCGCGACTATCTGCATAGCGGAGAGGTGAAGTCGGCCATCAACTATTGCCGCATGACTAACACACCGGCTGCCCGCATGATCGAGAAGGGCATCACCCGTATGGGACGCCCCGGCAGTGATGTACAGGCGGCCATCGAGAATGCCGGCAACCTGGAAGTGGCCAAACTGGAGCGGCATCTGCCCATCATGGCTACCATCGCCAGCGGTGCGCCGATGATAGGCTTTCTCGGCACCGTAACGGGCATGGTGCAGGCCTTCTGGGAAATGGCCAATGCCGGCAACAACATCGACATCACCTTGCTGTCAAGCGGAATCTACGAAGCCATGGTCACCACCGTAGGAGGACTCATCGTGGGCATCGCAGCCATGTTTGCTTACAACTACCTGGTGGGAAAAGTAGACAACATCGTCAACGCGATGGAGGCCAAAACGCTCTCATTCATGGATCTTGTGAACTGATACGGCTATGGCACTGAAACGCAGAACCAAAATCACCCCGGAGTTCAGCATGGCCTCCATGACGGACATTATCTTCCTGCTGCTCATCTTCTTCATGATTACCTCTACCATGGTGTCGCCCAACGCCATCAAGGTGCTCTTGCCGCAGGGCAAGCAACAGACTTCGGCCAAACCGCTGACGCGCGTCATCATCGACAAGGAACTGAACTGCTATGCCGCCTTCGGCAACGATGACGAGACCTCCGTAGCATGGGAAGAACTGCCTGCCTTCCTTAAAGCCTGTGCAGACAAGGAGCCGGAGATGTACGTGGCCCTCTATGCCGACGAGACCATCCCCTACCGTGAGATTGTGAAAGTGCTGAACATTGCCAACGAGAACCACTTCAAGATGGTGCTGGCTACACGCCGGCCCGAAAAGTAAATACCCCCTACCAGCCATGGACAACAACCGCAAGGACAAACTGAACGGCATAGCAGGTACGGTGCTGCTGCACGGCATCCTGCTGCTTATACTCTGGCTTTGCTCCATCCGCTCGGAAGTCAGGCAGGAGGAGAGCGGTGTGCCCGTGATGATAGGTGCCCAAGCCTTGGCACAAGGAGGCAACTACCGGATGACGGAGGTCGATGTCCACCCGCAACAACCCTCTGCCGCCGAACCGCAACCTGCACCGGAGGAGCAACCGGAGGAGCTGATAGTACAAGAAGAGGAGGAGTCTGTGTCCATTGAAGAGAAGAGGCCCAACCCCTCCCCAAAGGAACAGAAACGCCCCGACACACCTGCCGAGACCAAGCCCCAGCCTGAAAAGACCGAAGAACAGAAACGCAAGGAGGCCGAACAGGCCGCTGCCGAACAAGCAGCCAGAAACATTGCCGGAGCCTTCGGCAAAGGGGCAGCCATGAACAGTCAGGGAACTGCCGGCGACAGCGAAGGTTCGCAAGGTTCGCCCGACGGCAACAGCACCACCGGAAAGACCAACGGTACAGGAGGCTACGGCGACTTCGACCTCAACGGGCGTTCGCTCGGTAAAGGCGGACTTCCCAAGCCTGACTATAACGTGCAGGATGAGGGGATTGTGGTGGTCACCATCACAGTAAACCCGACCGGACAGGTGATAGCCACCTCCATCAACAAACAGACCACCACCGTCAACCCCGCCCTGCGCCGTGCAGCCGTAGAGGCAGCCCGCAAGGCCCGGTTCAACCGTGTGGAGGGTGTCAACAACCAAGTGGGCACCATCACTTACCGATTCAATCTGAAATAAGGAGTTTCTACAGACCGAATATCTCCGAAAGCTTCTTTCCGGCACAGGCATATCCCTCTTCATACAAAGCGGTGAGTTTGGCGACATCCTTTTCCATGCGCCCCACCACGACCTTCCGTTCAGGACGAACCACTACGATGCGCCCCTCGTCCTCCAGCCGCTCCACCAAAGCCAACTGCTCGTTATAGCACCGGCACCGGTGGCTGAGTGCCACACGCAGGCGGGGATAACGACTATAGATAAAGGAGGGGATCTTAGAGTCGCTTTCGCGTTTGCGATACCCCCGGTTACGGGTCAGCACCACCACACAACGGCCGTAGCCCTGAGAAAAAGCCCGTACCACAGGGATACTGTCCACAATGCCTCCGTCAAGCATCGGCACCCCATCCACTTGCGCCACAGGACAGACGTAGGGCAAGCTGGCCGAAGCCTTCACAATTTCTATCAGCCGGTGCCGGTCGGCGTGCTCCTCCAAGTAACAGGCCTCGCCCGTCAGGCAGTGGGTAGTGACCATTTCAAAACGCATACTGTTGGCAAAAAAGGCATCATAGTCGAAGGGGAGTATCCGTTCGGTAAACTCTTCATACAACATCTGCAGGTCAATGATGCTCCCTTTGAGCAGGAGGTGACGCAGGCTGATATAGTTGTATTTCTCCAGCAAGTCGATGTTGCTGAACTTGGCCCGTCCGCGTTGCCGCGACACGTAAGAGACCCCGTTGCAGGCCCCGGCACTCACCCCTACACCATAAGGAAACTCTATCCCATGATCCATCAACCAGTCGAGTACCCCACTGGTGAAAGTGCCGCGCATCCCTCCTCCTTCAAGGACAAGTCCCATATCTGTAATCATCTGTTTGCTTTGTTTGGTCCGTTAATAACAGCGTTATACGGGCAAAAATACCTCTTTTTCACTTAATTGTTGCAAAACGATACACGTTTTTCGCTTTTATTACGTATTTTTGCATGATTATCATCCGTTCAGACAGAACTAATACAATAAAAAAAATAGATATGTTTGCAGCAAATGTTTACAAAGAGCGCCGCACTACGCTCTGCAAGCAAATAGGACATGGCCTCATCCTCTTGCTTGGCAACGAAGAGGCATCGGCCAACTATCCGGCCAACACCTACAATTTCCGGCAGGACAGCACTTTCCTCTATTTCTTCGGCATCAACCATCCGGGCTTTGCCGGCATCATCAATGCCGACACCGGCGAAGAGATGCTCTTTGCCGACGACTTCACGATGGACGACATCATCTGGATGGGGCCACAGCCCAGCGTAGCCGAACAGGCACACGAAGTGGGGGTAGCCAAGAGTGCTCCACAAGCCGAGTTGGCAAAGACCGTGGCCGAAGCCATTGCTCACGGACAACGCATCCACTTCCTACCCCCCTACCGTCATGCCAACCGCCTCCGTCTGGAAGCGCTCACCGGCATCAGTGCTGTCCGGTTGGCCGACTATGCCTCTGTGCCGCTCATCAAGGCGGTGGTAGCCCAACGCTCAGTGAAGAGCGACGAAGAGATTGCCGAAATCGAACGTGCCTGCGACATCGGCTACGAGATGCACACGACAGCCATGCGTATGTGCCGCCCCGGAGTAAAGGAACAGCTCATCTGCGGCACCATCGAAGGCATTGCACTGGCACACGGAGCAGGAGTCTCATTCCCCAGCATCCTCTCTATGAACGGCGAGACACTGCACAACCACTACCACGGCAATTTGCTGCAGGAAGGGCGGCTGATGCTGACCGATGCAGGGGCAGAGACGGTGAACAACTACTGCTCCGACTTCACCCGCACCATGCCCGTCGGCGGACGATTCACACAAAAGCAAAAAGAGATATACAACATCGTGGTGGCTGCACACGACTGTGCCATTGGACACGCCCGTCCGGGAAACACTTGGAAAGAGGTACATCTGGCCGCCTGCCGCGAAATAGCCGGCGGACTGAAGGCACTGGGACTGATGCGCGGCAATACCGATGAGGCCGTAGCTGCCGGTGCCCATGCCCTCTTCATGCCTCACGGGCTGGGACATATGATGGGACTCGACGTACACGACATGGAAGACCTCGGACAGATTTATGTGGGCTATGACGACGAAGTGCGCCCATCCGACCAGTTCGGACTGGCTTCGCTCCGCATGGGGCGTCGCCTGCAGGAGGGATTCGTCATCACCGACGAACCCGGCATTTACTTCATCCCCGCACTCATCGACCAATGGCGTGCCGAAGGGCTGCACAAGGAGTATCTCTGCTACGATGCCATCGAGAAGTATAAGGACTTCGGAGGCATCCGCCTGGAGGACGACGTGCTCATCACCGCCACCGGCTCGCGCTTCCTCGGACAGAAACGCATCCCCCTCTATGTGGAAGAAGTGGAAGAAATGATGAAGAATTAAG
>CAZTPB010000124.1:0-6229 GCA_964614555.1 uncultured Bacteroides sp. | reverse complement strand
TAAATATGTTTCCGACAAACAAACAGATAAAAAGCATGAACAAAGTAAAAGCTACATTTTCAATTTTATTATTGTGTTTAACAGCTATGATGCCATCATGTAAACAAGAGAATGAGACTGCCGACAACCCTTTTCTGGCAGCCTACGACACCCCACATGGAACCGTCCCCTTCAATCTGATAAAGGCCGCACACTATGAACCGGCCATGATGACAGGTATGGAGGAAGAGAACAAGGAGATTGAAGCCATCATCAACAATCCCGAAGCGCCGACTTTCGCCAATACCATCGTACCCTACGCCAACAGCGGCGAGTTGCTGGGGAATGTGCTCAACGTATTCTTCAACCTGCTGGAAGCCGAAAGCAACGACACCCTTCAGGAAATAGCACAGAAGATGTCACCCGTGCTCACGGAACACGGAAACAACATCAGCCTGAACCCCAAACTCTTCGAACGGGTGAAGGTTGTCTATGAACAACAACATGCCGACAGCAGTCTGACGGCAGAAGACCATCAGCTCCTGGAGAAAATCTATACGGGATTTGTACGCAGTGGGGCCAACCTCTCTGATACCGACAAAGAACGCTATCGGGCATACAGCAAGGAATTGAGCACCCTGACCCTGCAATTTGCACAAAACACACTGAAGGAGAACAATGCCTACGAACTTTACATCACCGACTCCACCCAACTGGCCGGACTGCCCCCCACTGCCATAGATGCTGCTGCGGAAGCTGCCAGAGAAAAGGGGAAAGACAAGGGATGGGTATTCACACTGGCAAGCCCGAGCTACGGACCTTTCATGACATACTGCAACGACCGCGAACTGCGCCGGCAGATGTACATGGCCTATAACACCCAATGCAGCAAAGGGGACTCGCTGGACAATCAGGAAAACGTAAAACGTATCGTAACACTGCGGATGCAAATGGCCAACCTGCTGGGATACAAGACCCACGCCGACTATGTGCTCGAACAACGCATGGCCGAGAATAGCGAAAATGTCTATCGCCTGTTCGGCCAACTGATAGAAGCCTACCTCCCCGTCGCCCGCAAAGAGGCTGCTGAAGTGGAGGCTTTTGCACGCCAAAGTGAAGGTGCAGGTTTCCAACTGCAAGCTTGGGACTGGGCCTACTATAGCGACAAGCTGCGCAAGGCCAAATACGACATGGACGCTGAACTGCTCCGCCCCTACTTCCAACTGGAGAATGTCAAAGAGGGGGTTTTCGGACTGGCAACCCGCCTGTATGGCATCACTTTCAAGGAGAACAAGGACATTTCGGTCTATCATCCCGATGTGACTGCCTACGAGGTGTCGGATACCGACGGCACATTCCTGGCCGTGCTCTATACCGACTTCCATCCCCGGGCAAGCAAGCAGAGCGGTGCCTGGATGACGGCATTCAAAGAACAATGGATTGGAGAAGACGGCACAAACAGCCGGCCGCATGTATCCATCGTGATGAACTTCACCAAACCCACTGCCGAGCGGCCGGCACTGCTGACCATGGGTGAAGTGGAGACATTCCTCCACGAATTCGGACACTCTATCCACGGCATCATGGCCAACACCAAATACCGCGCAATGAGTGGAACCAGTGTCTATCGTGATTTCGTGGAGCTACCCTCACAGATTATGGAGAATTGGGCCATTGAAAAGGAGTTCCTGCACACGTTCGCCCGCCATTATCAGACAGGTGAACTGATTCCTGACGATTTGATAGAACGGATCAAAGCTGCGGAAAACTTCAATGTCGCCAACGGCTGCATCGGCCAGGTACGCTACGGGATGCTTGACATGGCCTATTACACCCAAGAGAAGCCCTTTGACAAGCACGTAGAGACTTTCGAACAGGAGGTGTGGAAAGAGACACGCATCCTGCCTGCCGTCCCCGGTGCATGCATGAGCGTAATGTTCTCACATATCATGGACGGAGGGTATTCTGCCGGATACTACGGCTACAAATGGGCTGAGGTGCTCGATGCCGACGCTTTCTCCGTCTTCAAGGAGCGCGGCCTGTTCAACCGTGAAGCAGGAGAAGAATTCCGCCGGAAAGTGTTGGAAAAGGGAGGTACGGTACACCCCATGAAACTCTATGTGGACTTCCGCGGCCACGAACCCTCCATCGAGGCTCTGCTCCGCCGGAATGGCATCCGCCCCGAAGCCGACAAGCATGTGAAAGAACGCCGCGACTGAAAAAAAGAACAATCTACAAAAGCTACGAGTGATGAGTGGAAATGCCGAAAAGCCTGAAACTCTGACTCGTAGCGCATGACATTCAAACAACGATGAAACCTATGAACACCTCTGCTGCCAAAACATTTCCCCGTTGGCTTGCCCTCTGCTGCATCTGCCTATTGGCCATAGCCTGCAATGAAGAGGACGATGCCGACATCTTTGTCGGTCGCACATGGAAGATAGGCAACCTGTTCGGAGCCAACGGACGTCCCGTACTCACCGAAGAACAAGCCAACACTGTGGCCAAAGATAACTGTTTCTACATCAGTTTCGAGAGTCTGACCAATTTCACCGGACGGACACTGGACAAAAACTTCAGCGGCACTTGGAAAGTCGATCTGGAAAGCCGAAAACTCACACTGACATTCAAAGATACGGGAAACCCTTCAGACGCACTGAGCAAACAGGTCATCAAAGCCCTGCAAAACACCGCCTCCTACGAAGGGGACTATAACGCCCTGAAACTGAAAGAGGCCGAATCGACTGCTTTTGTCCTTTGTCGTCCCTATCAATAACACACATACACAAAAAAGGCATCATGAACAATACAGACAAGAAACAATTGGAATTGGACAAACGTTATATCCGCATGGCCAGCATCTGGGCTGAAAACTCCTATTGCCAACGGCGCAAAGTGGGCTGTCTGGTGGTCAGAGGAAACATGATTATCTCCGACGGATACAACGGGACACCGTCCGGATTCGAGAATGTCTGCGAAGATGACAACAACATGACCAAACCTTATGTGCTCCATGCCGAAGCCAATGCCATCACAAAGATAGCACGCTCTGGCAACTGTAGCGAAGGGGCTACCATGTATGTCACCGCATCGCCCTGCATCGAATGTGCCAAACTGATTATCCAATCAGGAATACGCCGGGTGGTCTATTCTGAAAAATACCGTTTGGAAGACGGATTGGAACTTTTGAGGAAGGCCGGCATAGAAGTTTCCTATCTGGAAACGGTGAAAGACGGAGATTTGAAATCCTAAAAACAAAAAAACAATAGAACGATATGAGCAAATCCAATTCATCGCGTTATCTTCCCATCATCATTATCGCCAGCATTGTGGTGGGCATAGTGATTGGCACTTTCTATACCAACCACTTTTCAGGCAACCGATTGAACATCATCAACTCATCTTCCAACAAGATCAACGACCTGCTCCGCATTGTAGATGACCTGTATGTTGACAGTGTCGATGTCATCAAGCTGGTGGAGGAGGCAATGCCGCAAATATTGAGCGAGCTGGATCCGCACAGTACTTACATCCCGGCCAAAGACCTGGAAGACACCAATGCCGAACTGAAAGGAAGCTTCAGCGGCATAGGCGTACAGTTCACCATACAATCGGACACCGTACATATCAGCAGTGTCATCAAGGGAGGCCCTTCGGAGAAGGTGGGCCTGATGGCCGGCGACCGGATCATATCTGTCGATGACTCGGCCTATGTGGGGAAAATTGTCACTAATGCAGAGACGATGCGCCGCCTGAAGGGTCCCAAAGGCACCCAAGTGAAAATCGGCATCCGCCGACAAGGTGAAAAGGAGCCGCTGTCCTTCACCATCATCCGCGGCGACATCCCCATCAAGAGTGTCGATGCCGCATACACCATCACCGACAAACTGGGTTATGTGAAAATCAACAAGTTCAGTGAAACCACCTACCCTGAGTTGCTCATTGCTTTGGCCGAATTCAGACAAAAGGCTTGCAACGGAGTCATCATCGACCTGCGGGGGAACACCGGCGGATATATGTCTGCCGCCATCCAGATGGTCAATGAGTTTTTGCCGGACAACCGACTGATTGTCTATACCGAAGGGCGGAAGAGTCCGCGCGAAGAATACCACTCCAACGGCAGGGGGAATGTACAGGATATGGCTATCGTAGTGCTGGTAGACGAGACATCCGCCTCTGCCAGCGAAATTTTTGCCGGTGCCATTCAGGACAACGACCGGGGGACTATCATCGGCCGCCGCTCTTTTGGAAAAGGACTGGTACAACAGCCTGTCGAATTCCGCGACGGCTCGGCCATGCGGCTGACCATTGCCCGCTATTACACTCCTGCCGGACGTTGCATTCAGAAGCCCTATACCAAAGGGAAAGACGAGGCTTACGAACGCGACCTCATGACTCGCTACGAGCACGGCGAATTCTTCTCGCAAGACAGCATACACCAGGATGAAAGTTCTGTGTTCCATACCCGCATAGGACGGCCGGTATATGGAGGAGGCGGCATCATGCCCGACCTCTTCATCCCGCAAGACACCAGCAACTATACCTCTTATTATAAGAGTGCGGCCATGCGGGGACTGCTGATAAAGTTTGCTTTCGACTACACTGACAAGAATCGTAGCCGGCTCAACGAATACACCACAGAAGCAGACATGGAAAAGTACCTCAAACGGCAACACATCCTGGAACAGTTTGCACGCTATGCCGAACAGCACGACCTGAAACGGCGCAACAATATGCTATACAAATCGCGCACCTTGTTTGAAGAGTCTCTCTATGGCAACATCATCTACAATGTGTTGGGTATGGAAGAGTACATCAAGTATCTGAATAAGACAGACCCAGCTGTGCTGCGTGCTGTAGAGGTATTGGAAAAAGGGGAGTCTTATCCCCAAGCACTTGAAAAGAAAGACAATGAACCAGAAACACCTGCTGCGTAAGGCTATCCGCGACATCAAGGCTTCCTACTCCCCCAAGGAGTTGGAAGCCCTCTCTTTACCCCTGCTCCAACGGATAGAAAGCCATCCGCGTTTTCAGGCATCACAAACGATTCTGCTCTACCATTCATTGGCTGATGAAGTCTTCACCCACAACTTCATCAACCGATGGGCCGGAAAGAAAGAAATCATCCTGCCTGCCGTTGCGGGCGATGAACTTGTCCTATACCGGTATAACGGCCCCTCCTGCCTCACCACCGGTGCCTTTGGCATCCTTGAACCTACGGGAATTCCTTTTACCGACTATTCACGCATCGCTTTAGCCATCATCCCCGGCATGGCCTTTGACCACAAAGGACATCGCCTCGGACGTGGAAAAGGATATTACGACCGGCTGCTGCCCCAACTGCCCCATGCATACAAAATCGGGCTTTGCTATCCTTTCCAGTTCCTCCATACGGAGATTCCCTGCGAACCTCACGACCAGTTGATGGACGAGGTGATCGGATGAGAGTGGCCAGGCTTGTCACCACTCCAGGCTCACCCCGCCCATGAAGGTGGCCTTAGGCATGGGAAAACCGTGGTTGACTTCGTAGCACTGCCCCAAGAGATTCTCACCTTTGGCAAAGAGGGTGACGACGGGACTGAGACGGTAGTTGGCCGTAAGGTTCCAGAGAAGGAACTCTTCCTCCTGCCCATTATCGCCCACGGTAGTGTGCAGGCCGGCAATGTATTGCAATCCCGTAGTGAGGCTGAAGTCGCCATAATGTGTATGCACTCCCACATACGCCTTGTGCTCGGGAGCGGCTATGACGGGATACTCCATGTGGAGGAAACTGTAGTTGGCATTCATCCGCCAGTGGGGCGACAGGCGGTAGTCGGCCGACAGTTCAAGGCCACAGTTCTCCACCTCGTCAATGTTGGTATTCAGGGGTTTCCCGTTCTCGCGGAGCAGCATGATGAGGTTCTCGCCCGTGATGTAGAAGAGGTTGGCTCCCACGCGGAGGTCGCCATCGAGCATCGTCTGCTTGTAGGCCAGTTCATAGTTCAGCGTACGCTCGGGCTTCAAGTCAGGATTCTGCGGAGGGAACATATACATCTCCTTGATGGTGGGGTTGCGGAATCCCTTGCTCACCATAGCTTTCAGTTCTATTTCGTTCGGCAGGCTGAAGGCCAGTCCCCCCTGCGGCACCAACTCGGTACCCACCTGTGTATGGTGGTCAACGCGCAATCCGGCATTAAGCGAAAGCCAGTCGGTCAGGCGCTGTTGCACATCCACGTATGCGGCCAATTCATCTTCCGTCTTGTCGGCAATC
>CAZTPB010000123.1:0-6332 GCA_964614555.1 uncultured Bacteroides sp. | reverse complement strand
CCGCCATCTTCGGCCCCGGTACTTCCGTATCAAAGGCTGCTTGCCAGATATTGGAAATGTTGCTCGAAGAATAAATTAGCTACGAGTGACGAGCTACGAGTGATGAGTTAAGTGTGCCGCATGGCAACTTGTCACTCGTAGTTAGTTACTCGTAGCTTGTAGCTAGTAACTCGTAACTGTAAATGAGTAAAAAACAACTGCTTTATAAAGAAGAGAACAAAGCCTTCTTGCAACAGAAGGAGCAAGAGGGAGTGAAGCCTTTGGCCGCAGGCGTGTTGTACGAAGTCTTGCAAGTGGGTGAAGGCCCTTCGCCCACGCTCAGCAACATTGTGTCAGTATATTATAGAGGTATGCTCATCAACGGAAAAGTCTTTGATGACAACACCACGCAAGGGTACCCCGATGCCTTCCGCCTGAACGAGTTGATTGACGGTTGGAAAATCGCTCTCACCCGTATGAGCGTGGGTGACAAGTGGCGCATCTATGTGCCCGCCTCCCTCGGCTACGGCTCAATGGCAACCGCCGGTATCCCCAAACATTCAACCCTGATATTCGAGATTGAACTGGTGGGGATTGCTTGACTGTAAATTCCCGAAAGCTTCAGAGCCTCTCACTCTTCAATCTCTTCCCATTCTTCCGTTTCCTCCTCCAACTGTTCGGCTTCGTCAGCATTGAGCATTTGAGGCTCATCGAAAAGGTAACCGTCCATTTCAGGCATTGGGAGGGCACCGAGGTGCTGTTCATAGAATTGTTGGTAATCGTCGAAGCTATAATAGTTCATCAACAATTCATAATTAGGTTTGGAAATGAGCACAACGCGCATACCGTCCAATTTCTCACTCATGCCGGGAGCTGCAAAAAGGTGCTGCATATATTGGCGGCACTCCATAAGGTTCATGAACTCGCCCACCTGCATCATAGCGATGCCGGCATCCTTGACAAACTGGATGTCGAAGTTGCGCACCATAAAGTTGCTGAAGTTATAGCGAGCCACCTCAAAAAGCAATTGGTTTTCGTTGACAGTCCCATCCTCATAAGCCAAAACAAAGAGATAGGGGTCGGAAGCCTCTGCTGTAAACTGAGGCACTGAATCCAAAGAGAGACTATCACCCTCCAGACCTCCACGCCGGCGAGACCAAAGCGATCCGACAGAAAAACTGCCCGAACGCAACAACCTTCCTTCCTGCACTCCTTTGAGTATAAGTCCGGCCAATTCTGTAATCTCATGCTCGGGATATTTCTCTACGATAATCTTCAGGTTGTCAAGGAATCCCTGTTGATTGCCGTTTTCCAACTGTCCCATACCGTCGAGGAACATAAACTTGGGACGATGTTTTCCCAAGGGATACTTCTCGCCTGAACGGGAGGCATTGCCTGCTACCGTGACATAATCACCTTGTGTATAAGCTTTGTATGTAGCAGCATAGAGCGAATCTTCCAGATGTTTGCCATAGAGAGCGTTGTATGCATAGTCGGGGTCAGACAACAGGACGGTATAGTCACCTTGCGGGTAGCGAGCCTTCAGACTGTCGAGAGCAGCAGAGGCCATATCAGTTTTACCCCAACGCGAATACATGAGATAAAGATTGTAATAGACGATTTCCATTTGATCAAAATCCGGAAATTCCCGCTGCAAGCGGCCAAAAGCCCCTTCTGCCAAAGTGAAGTCTTCCAATTTGTCTTTGTATATCAATCCACAATGGTAGAGTCCGTCTGAGAGTACGGCATTACTCTCTGCCATAGCTTCCTCAGTGAGTGGCAATTGCTGGATGTAGAACTGTGGGTTCTTGTTGTCCGTCACCAATGAATCTGCAGCCTCAGTCGCCAAGGCCAACGAGTCGGCACCAATAGAATCATTTAATGCAGTCAAAGAATCTTCAGCGGCATAGTCAAACTCGGCAAACTCATGTGTATTGACCACCGTTTTGTTCTTCCTTCTCCAATTGTCCTCCAAAGTGCGACGCCCCCACTTACGCTGGAACTCACCCTTTCCTTGCGACACCAACTGGGTGTTGTAGAAATACCACGAGCGGTCACCTGACAGATTGGCTGCAGGTGTACGCACATTGGCCGTATTGCGATTGGCCGCTTCAGACAAAGCCTCATCACGGGCAACCATCCGTTCGGCCAATTCAGCTTCTTCACGTGCTTTCTCTTCTTCCTCCTTCACCCGCTCGATAATCTGTTCGATGACCTTCATCCGTTCAGCTTCAGGCATGGCCGCCAAACGTTGGAGACTATCCTGCAATTCCACGGCTTCAGCATAGCCCACCAGTTCGTCAAGGACCTCAGAACGATGGCTGACAGTCTTGTATTCAGCCGATTCCTTGTCCTCCAACAAACCTATGACTTCGGCATAACAGCGTTGGGCATTGGTGTAATCAGCCTGTACCCAATAAAGGCCGCCCAAGCGGAGCAACAGAATCCCCTTCTCCACACCGCCACGAGTGCTCTCTTTGGCTCCCGTCTCATAGTTTTTGATGGCTTCGACCGTATCCTTTTTGGCCAAATAGATATTACCGATGGCATAATAGACCTGGTCGAGAAACTCCTTGTTCTTGGGACTGCGTGCCATGGCTTTCAGTCTCTTGACTGTGCGCTCGCCTTCACCCGACGAAGCTACTTCCGTCTGTTTGATGCGGGCATTGAATTCCATTTCATAAGGAGGACTTTGACGGATGACCTTGCTGTAAGCCTTGTAGGCCGCTGCCTGATTACCCGTCTGCTGATAGACTTGTCCGAGGAGGAAATAGTGACGGGCACGTTGCAGCCCCCCACTCTCACGGCGGACAGCCTGCTCCAGATAGGGCAATGCTTCTTCGAGTTTCCCTTGCTTCAACAACAAATTACAGTGAGTTGCGGCACGGTCGCCTTCCAACGATCGGGGCATACTGTCCCGGCGGGCTTTTCCCAACACATCCTCAGCATCATAATACCACTCCAACTCTGTGTAACAACGAGCCATCCACAAGCGTGCCTCGGCCACTTTGTCCGGTTCACCGATATAGAGACGGGATATATAGGAAAAGGTGGAAGCTGCCTCCAGAAACTCCCCTTTCTGAAACTGCGCTTTTCCCATCAGGAACCAAGCTTTGTGAATGAAAGGATTGTATTCTTTCTTTGCATACCAGCGGATGAGTTTTTCTGTCTTCTTCTGTCCGGGCTTCCGAACGGGTTTCTTCTTGATGGAGTGCTGTTTGATGGCTTTTTGCGACTTTTCAATGGCACGGTCGAAATTGCCGCTGCCACTGCCTACCGTCTTCTTATTGCCTATGGGGAAATAGGGAATCAGTTCCATGTAGTTGTCCTTATTGGCCCGTTCCAGTTCCTGCACCCCTTCCTTGTAAGCCACATGACCGTTGTAGTAGGTGTTGTAGCGGGCGGTAAAGGCATGATAGAATCGGGTGTTGGCGGTGTTCTTTTTCGTAGAGCATCCGGCAACGACCAGCACCACCAACGCGGCCAACAATATATATAGGTTTCTTCTATTCACTCCGTTTTTTCGCATTCACTTCTTTTCTTAACTGACAAAAGGCTGATTTATTGCCCGTTTTCTCCGTTTTATGCCCATCTGTACACATTTACAGATCGCATAGATGAGCACCGACACAAAGATGATGGAAGCTCCCGACGGGACATTGAAGAGAAAGGCAAAGCCAAGACCGCCTAAACATCCTGCATAACCGATGAGGATTGAGAACAGGAGTATGCGCTTGAAGCTTCCCGTGAAAAGATTGGCCGTCATCTGCGGCAGGGTGAGCAAGGAAATGACCAGCACAATGCCCACGATACGCAGACAAGCTACGATGGTAAGGGCGATAAAGAGCATCAGCAAGTATTCCAGCCGTGCCACGGGCAATCCCTGTGAACGGGCAAACTCACGGTCGAAAGCAATGTAGATGATCGGATTGATGAGCCAAGCGAAAAAAGCCATCAACAAAAGAGCCACAATACCCAGAAAAATGAGATCGGAGACTGTAATGGTAAGCAAGCTGCCAAAAAGATAGGCCGAGAGGTCGGGCATGAAACCCGGTGTAAGAAAACTGAAAATGATGCCGATGGCCATTCCCAAGGTCCAAAAGACTGCGATAGCCGAATCTTCGCGCATATCATGCCGCTTGCCCAGCCACTCGACACCGAATGCGGAAATCACGGCAAACAGGGAGGCCGACAATAACGGTGAGACGCCAAAGTAAAGCCCCATGCCCACACCACCGAACGAGGCATGGGTAATGCCTCCGCTGATAAACACCAGACGACGGGTGACTATGTAGGTGCCGATAATGCCGCAAGCTATGCTGGCCAAGAGACTACCCAAAAGAGCGTGTTGGAAAAAAGTATATTGCAGCAGTTCCATCCTGTCACCCCCTTCTGCGTTCACCAATAATAAGAAAAACTTCATCCTTCAGTTCGTCAGGCAGTTCTACCGCACGTAATTGCAAGCTGCGCACCCAACCGGCCACCTCCACCTCCTGCATGGTATAGAGGATGTCTCTGAACTGCTCTACCTGCTCCGGTGTATAGCCGTCGCCCGGTGTACCCCGATAGGCATCCAGTTCCTCATCATCATAATACTCAATCTGCCGGCTCACAGCAGCCAACAGACTCTCTTTCTCACACGTCTGGTGCTGGCCGCAACATTCCATGTCCTCCACCTGCTTGATGTCGGGATATTCCTCCCGTTCACCCCGCTCTATCTGCTTTCGGATATGACGATTACGGACGGCTCCCAACAACAGGGACACAACAACCAGCAGCAACAGACTGCACACGAATATCATTATCATAGTTTTCCAGTTTCACACGTTGACTGTTTTATTCAATGACGAAACCTGCACGAGTAAGGTCATCCCAATAATGCGGATAAGATTTGCTGACCACCTGCGGATGATTGATGTACAACTCACCCAACGTCAGACAAGCGGGAGCAAATGCCATGGCCATACGGTGGTCTTCGTAGGTGTCGATAGCTGCTCCCGACTCCGGCTCACACCGTTCGCCTTCCCAACCGAGTACACTGCCCTGCTCTTCATAGAGAAGGAAGCCCAATTTCTTCAGTTCGCGGATAAGGGCAGCCATACGGTCCGTCTCCTTGATTTTCAGGCTCTGCAAGCCGGTGAATCGGAAGGGAATACCCAACATGGCACAAGTCACTACGAAAGTCTGAGCCAAGTCGGGCTGGTCCACAAAGTCATACTCCATCCGGCCTACCGGACAGCCTTGCTTGCGGAGGGTGACACAGTCCGTCGTTTCATTATATTCCGTAGCAACCCCCAGTTGGCTGAACAATCCGGCTACCGCACTGTCTCCCTGATAACTGCGGGCATAGAGTCCCGGCAGGGTGACAACCGCCTCCTTGTCAGGAGTCAGAGCAAGCATTTCATACCAATAGGAAGCCGCACTCCAATCGCTCTCCACCGTGAAGTCCCGGGGAATATAGGAATGCGGTTCTACCACAATGTCATTGTTGCCCACCCAACGGACTTTGGCACCAAAATCGGTCATCAGTTGCAACGTCAGGTCGATATACGGTCGTGAAATGACCGTTCCCTCTAACTTCAGATGCAATCCCTTGCTCATCACCGGTGCTATCATCAGCAAGGCTGAGATGTATTGCGAACTGACATTCCCCCGTAGACAAACTTCACCGTTTTCAAGCGACTGTCCATTCACTTGCAAAGGAGGATACCCCTCATTCTCCACATAATCCACCCGTGCCCCCAAGCTACGAAGAGCATCCACCAGAATGCGGATGGGACGTTGCTGCATACGTCTGGTGCCAGTCATCGTCTTCTTGCTTCCCGGTGTAACGGCATAATAGGCCGTCAGGAAACGCATAGCCGTGCCGGCAGCCAAAATGTCCACCACCGGTGTATCTTCTGTCAGAGCCTTCACCATCACTCGGGTGTCATCACAATCGGAAAGATTTTGCGGGGTTTCCGCCGATCCACTCAGCGCATTGATAACAAGCACCCTGTTACTGATACTCTTGGAAGAAGGCAATTTGATGGTAGTCCGCAATGCCACGGGAGGAGTCACTTTTATCTGCGTCATCATGTCGTCTGCCATATTTATCTGTAATAATATATTAAGGTATATATCTCTCGTTTGTATTATCTCGCAAAAGTAGGAATAAATCTCCTAATAACCCTCCTTATTCCTACTAAAAAGTTAAAAAGAGAACATTTTTTGTCTTTTCAGCAAAAAAACGGAGGCAAATGTTTGCCAGTTTGAAAATAAGCCGTACCTTTGCAGCGCTTTTGGAGGAAAGCCCAATCGGGATGTAGCTCAGTCCGGTTAGAGTACGCGTCTGGGGGGCGTGTGGTCGCTGG
>CAZTPB010000122.1:1338-6402 GCA_964614555.1 uncultured Bacteroides sp. | reverse complement strand
CTGCAATAGAGCAACTGCTATGCTCGTCAGAACGGATAGCCCACAGCCAGATGCAGGCCCAAGCCATCCTTGAATTTGGGGATGTTGTAGTACCCGCTCTTGCCGGTGTCGTAGGGCACGTGCAGGGCGATACCCAAATCGAGGCGGAGGACAAGGAACTCCAAATCGTAGCGGAGGCCGAAGCCTGTACCCAGTGCGATGTCATTCCAGAGGTTTTTGAGTGTGAGTTGTCCGCCCGGGCGGTCTGCCTGTGCGTGCAACAGCCACACGTTTCCTGCATCGAGAAAGGTAGCTCCGTAAAGGTTGCCCACGATGGGGAAGCGGTATTCCACATTGGCCTCCAGCTTGATGTCGCCCGTCTCGTCGAGGTACGAGTATGTACTCTCTTCTGCTGGATGGTAACTGCCCGGTCCGATGGTGCGTGCGGTGAATGCCCGTATGCTGTTGGCTCCTCCGATGAAGAATTGTTCACTGTAAGGGGCATATTGTGAGTTTCCGTAGGGAAAGACTATCCCCCCCATCAGTCGGGTGGCGATGTGGCTCCGATTGCCCACTTTGAAGAGGTTGCGCAGTTCGGTGGTCAGTTTCAGAAACTGTGCGAAGGGGTTTCCCATCAGCGATTTGTCCCGTTCGCTCAGCGACTTTCCTGCCAGTGCATAGATGGCCGATGTGAGATTGCCTGCCGAAGTGACGGTGGTGCTCCACCAGGTGTGGTGGCGGCGTGAACTGATGGAGGCGTCGTCGAAGGTATAGGTGTAGGCCATGGCCGGGATGAATTGGTTGCGGAAGCTGATGGCCAGTGCACGGTTCTTCTCCATGATAGAGTCGAATTTGGCAGTGTGGCTTTGCAACAGGTTGAATGTCAGCCGGAAGGGTGTAAAGGTGTGGCGCGAGGTGGCTGTAGGCTGCAGGCTGTAGGTTGCATTTCCGCCAAAAGAGAGCAGGCGGAAGAAGCCGGCGCGGTTCAGTTGGTTGGCATATATCTTGAACTCCGTCTGTGCGGGGAAGCGGAAACGTCGTGTGTTCAGTCCCGGAAACATCAGTCGGGGATAGGTCAGTGCAGTGGATAGGCCCAATTCCCATGAGTTGATGGCCGAACTTTCTCCTGTGGCCGAATTGCCTGTCTGCCATTCATATGATGCATCGAGTTTCACCGTAAAGGTTTCACCGCCTCGGAACACATTGTTCTTGGAGATGCCGAAGGAGAGTCCGGGGCCTACCTGGTCGTTGCTTTTGCTGGTTGCGTTCACTTCCAGTTCTACATCCAGCGGCTTGTCGAAGGTGGCACTGACTACCAGGTCGAGCGTGTCGCAGGTGGCCGAAGTGTCGCGCGGCACGAACTGGAAATCTACGGAACTGAATATACCCATGCGGGCCATGTTCTCTTGGCTGAGTTTCTGCTTCTCCAGCGAATATAGTTCACCGTGGCGGAAACGGAAGTTGTGGAAGAGCACACCCGGTCGGAGGGGAGGCTTCTTGCCGCTGTAGTTGATTTTCAGGTGACGTATCTGCAGTGTGTCGGTCAGGAGGCGGACGTTGTTCTTGCGCAGATTGACGGTCATGTTGCCGATGTACCACTGCCGCTTGGCTTGTGGCGGAAGTCCGTTTTCAGATTGTACCTGCAACCATACGTTGCCGGGCGATTGTATGGTGTCGGCCCGAAAGGTGATGTAGTTGCTGCGGTAGTAGTAATAGCCATTGTTGCGGAAGAGGGTGGTCAGGCGGTTGCGTTCGTTCTCCAATGTCACGACACTGAAGGGAGTTGGCACTTTCAACAAGCGTTCGTCCCAAGTATGACGGATGAGCGTGTCGGCCACGTAGGGAAAATGCCGGTACTGTACCGAGTCGAGCACAAACTGGTGTCCGGCATTTATGCGGTATGATACCTTCTCCTTGCGCGGATTCTTCTGGGGGATGATTTCACTGGTCACTTTTCCGCGGAAAAAGCCGTAGTCGTGCAGCAGGTTGGTGGCCACTTTGCTGCGTACTTCGGGATTGACTTCCGACATCAGCACCGGGTCGCTGCCGAAGGTGTTGAAAATCCATTTCCCTATCCCCTTGGTGCTGTGTCCGAAAGCATTGTATATCCAGAGTCCGGCGGGTAGTGGAAAACGGTAGGTGGAACTGCCGAAGATGGCATTGTTCGGAGCATAGGCTAATGCAGCCTCAACCTCGGCCAGTGCAGCTTCGTCGGTTTGCAAGCTGCTGTCGTTGACATACACTGTCTGTTTGATGCCGGTGTAGAGTGTTTCCCCTTCAGGCAGGTTGCGGGTGGTGCTACAGGCCGAAAAGGCGAGCAGAAATAATGTACAAAGTACAAGGTACGAGGTACGATTTGCCGTGCGGCAGGCTGATTTCCACCATATGAATTGTTCTTTCATTGTTTTTGTTCCTTCATTGGATTTTGTTTTTGTTTGCGGAAGATGAACAGCTCTCCCAGTTTGTTCACCTTTCTTCGAAGCACGAGGCCTACCCCTGTTTCGGTGATTTCTCCTTCCAGTATGCTTTCGTAGTTCTTGTTGTGGAAGAGTTGTACGTAGCGTGTGCCGCTGTCGTCCAGCCTCCACTCCAGGGTCACGTCATCGATGAAAGAGTTACCCTCTTCAGCAGCCGTCACATCATTGCCGGTCGAGATTCGTCCGCCTATAATCACGCTCAGGCGGTTGTTCCAGAATCGCTTGGCAAAGCGGAACGAGTAGTCGGTTCCTCCCGAAGAGCCGTCGGTGGCATAATTGTCTTCCAGACCGATACTGATATCCACCGTTTTCAGTGCACTTCCTGCGATGTTGGAGATTTCACTTTGCAGGAAGGAATTCAGTGCATTGTTGGTGCTGAATCCACCGGAGGTGCCTTCCTGGCTGCCTGTGTACATACCCGTTACCAGCATGGTTACGGCCAGTTTGCCCCGCTCTTCAGCCGACATGGCTGCCAGTTGGTTTTGCAGACTGACGTCTTCGGGGGCTTCCAGTGTGAAGGCCAGTCCCATTTGGTCCAGCGTGTTGCTGATATCCACGCCCACATCGAAGTTCACATAGCGCGAAGTCCCCTCTTCGCTCACCGAGGCACGTACACGTTCTGTGGCCTTCACATTCAGCATCGGATTCATCGGGTTGCCGGTGAATTCCACATAACTGCCTCCTCCAATGCGGAATGTTTTCAGCGGGATGACAGGCAGTGAGTATTTCATTTCTCCGCCCAACAGGGTGTAGCGTCCGGTCAGTGTGAAGTCCTCTTGTGGAGAATATTGCATGGAGAGGTTTCCTCCTCCTTGCAGTTCGATGTAGTTGTCGCTGCTCAAATCCACCCTCACCTGTGCTCCCTCGTCAATCTGTACGTTCATTACCATGTCGAGTCCGTCCAGTGTCACCTCTTGTGTCGTTCCGGCAGTTTGCACCGTGTCGGCAAAGTTGGTGAATGTCACCATGCTGCCCAGCCGGTCGTTGACGCTTAAGGGCGAGTCTTTCAGCACATAGGTCACATCCGTCTTTCCCAACACATTCATTGTACCGCGTACGGTGAGGGCATCAAGTGGTCCGCGGATAGAGGAGTAGAGGTTGACGAATACCTTGCCGTAGGCCACAGACTGCTTGTTTTGTTTGGCGTTGAGGAGTTCATATTCCGTGGCTCTCATGCGCAGGTCAGCCGTCATGCGCGACAGTTCGGAAAAGTCGATACTGCCGTTCAGAATGAAAGGATTCTTGCCTCGCGCATAGATGTTGAAGTCATTGAACATCAGCCTGCTGTTTGTTATGCTTACGGGCCGGTTGTCCAAGGTGAACAGCAGAGAGTAGAGTGGAGAAGCCAGCTGTCCGGCATCGAATTGCAGACTGCCGTCTATGCGTAGTTTGTCAGGGCTGCCCCGCAGGGTGAGGTTCCCCAGCAGGTCTCCTTGCATGGAAATCAGTTCGCCGGGCAGAAAAGCATTGGCGAGTTTCAACGGGAACCGTACCAGTTGCATTTCTCCGTTGAGTATCCCTTCTGTTGTATTGTTTTCGGTGTAGCTTCCGTCGGTGGTCATTATCTCAGTGCCGTCCAGTAACAGTTGCAGGTTCACCTGATGTTCCTGCTTCTGGAAGGTAGGCAGATATACGGCCTCAAGTCCGAGAGTACCTATCGGAGTCTGTTCGTAAATCATGTTTTCCACCTGTGCCGTGCCGGAGAAGGTTAGTGCCTCCGGCAGTTGTACTACGTGCAGTTCGGCATCCAATGCACCTTCGATGTCAGGCAGGTAGGGGAATACGCTTAGCACTTCACCAAGCTTCAGGCGGGCGATGTCGAGCGTCATGTCTTGCAGTGCCTCTTCGTGTGGGGTGGAGTAGAGACGCAGGCCGGTGCCGGCTTGGTCGAGCAGACTGATGTTGGCGGTTACTTTCCCCGAGTCGTTCAGCACCAAGTAGTTTTCAGGGTTGAGACTGAAGGTGCGGAATCCCACTGTAGGCTCTTCGGGGAAGAGTGAGAGACGCAACCCGTCAGTTTCCAGTTGGGCACGTGTGCCCAGCTCGAGCCCCGTCCGTCCGTCTGCATCGGCAAAACGTAGTAGTGCCTCACCGCCTGTGTCTCCGATGTTGCCACCGAGACTGGCCGTGAAAGCCGGTTTCTGTTTGCCTGTCGCATTGCTGATGTCTGCCTGATACTGGATAGATGCCGAATCTTGTCTGAGTGTCAGCCGGATGGTGTCAAACTCCAGACTGTCTGTTCGGAAACCGTGGATGTATCCTTCGGAACGGATACCCGTATCCGGCGAGGTGTGCAGGGTGAGGTCGGTCTGCTTCATGCTGATGCCTGCCACTTTATTGAGCAACGGGTTTAGCGGGTTTTCTGTTCCGGCTCTTAGTTGCACATCAAGCGTGGGCAGCAGGCTTTTCACTTCAGCAAACAGCACTTTCCGGTTTCCCAACTGCTTCCAGCAGGTGCCGGCATAGGCGCTGAGTTTCTCTACCAAAGTAGGAATCTCACTGTTTCCTTTCAGTTGCAGGCTGAAATCTCCGGATGTGAAGCAGGCATAAGTCGTGTCGGTGCGGAGCAGGGCTTCCAGCTGTGCCTGCATATCCAATAGGGAGT
Organism: uncultured Bacteroides sp.; assembly: GCA_964614555.1. Taxonomy (GTDB): domain Bacteria; phylum Bacteroidota; class Bacteroidia; order Bacteroidales; family Bacteroidaceae; genus Phocaeicola_A. Next base: position 1,341 of record CAZTPB010000122.1, on the reverse strand, counting down.
TGG
>CAZTPB010000122.1:0-1238 GCA_964614555.1 uncultured Bacteroides sp. | reverse complement strand
TGCAGGGCGTAATCTTTGTTCAGGGTATTGTAGCGGGCTTGGGCTGTCAGGTTGCCTTGTCCTTCGTCCAGTGTCAGGTCGGCCTTGTATTGTGTCCCCTCCACTCCCAATGCCGCCTTCAGTTTCATCTCTTGGGGTATGGCAAGGTTACCGTTTCCGGAGGGGTCGGCCAGCAGAGTCAGGAAGCCCAGGTTTTGTCCGTCCAGCAGCAATCTGACCTCTCCCTTTCGTTTGGTTTCGTTTGTCAGGTGTTGCATTTCCCCTCGCAGCTGCATATTCATCACGCTGTCCATCCCGATGGTACATTCGTCCAGTGTCATTCCTGTCAGGTTCCCGTTCAGTTCAGCGCGTAGTGCCAGTGGTGTCGGGGGCATGTTTTCGTCCATTCCCTTCGGTAGCCATTCTTTCGTCAGGGCCAACAGGTCCGCTTTTCCTATTTCTCCTTCCGCTTTCAGGGAAAGGTCCCCCTCTCCTCCGGCTGTCAGGGCAGTCCATTCCGCCAGTCCCGAGGCCCGCATATGCGAATGGGCTGTTTGCAGGAAGAGTGTGGGCAGACTGATGCCCTTGTCATCCATGCGTATGGCTCCCTCTGTATGTTGCAGGGTCAGTCCCGACCGTTCGCTGAAGGCCAGCTGCCCGATGGTGGCTGTAGTCAGCGTGTCGCTGTAGAGCAGGTCGCCGAGGCGTATCTCCATCCCTTGCAGGCTGATGTGCGAAGGGTCAAGTCCCATGGCAGCAGGCATTGTCCCTTGGTCGTACGTCAGCATTCCGTCCGTGAGGGAGAACTGCTTCACTCCATAGGCCGGCCGACCTATGTTGACGGCAACCCCCACTACCTCTGTCTGCCCCCATCCAAAGGAGAGGCTCATCGAGTCGGCAGGCATCTGCAAGCCACACTTCACTTGGCTCAGTGTGGCCTTGTCCAGAAGGATGCTCCATTGCACGGGTGTGTCCACCGTGTCTTCCGGTTCCTCTCCGGCAGGCAGCAGTGTCAGGCTGATGTCAGCTTCGTCCAGCAGCAAACTCTTTACTTGGATGCGTTCGGAGGCAAGGTCTATGTCGCCGGTGCGGATGCTCAGCCGTTTCACCCCTCCCTCTATGCAGGCAGAGGGTATCAGGTAGCTGGTCTGTGCCTGCACGTCGGTGAGGTCGAATCCTGCAATCTTCACCTCGCCGCCCAACAGCGGACGGAGGGCCACCTGTGTGCTCAATGCTCCCACGAATACCAGTGTGTCCGT
>CAZTPB010000121.1:0-6410 GCA_964614555.1 uncultured Bacteroides sp. | reverse complement strand
GGAGGGGCAAGGGGGAGGGTCTTCTCATAAAAACATTCAATCCAATGGGAAGAGCATTTGAATACAGAAAAGCTGCCAAACTGAAAAGATGGGGCCACATGGCCAAGACATTCACCCGCTTGGGCAAACAGATAGCCATTGCCGTGAAGGCCGGCGGACCCGAACCGGAAAACAATCCGACCTTGCGTTCGGTCATCGCCGTATGTAAGCGCGAAAATATGCCGAAGGACAACATCGAGCGTGCCATCAAGAACGCCATGGGCAAGGATCAGAGCGAATACAAGAGCATGACCTACGAAGGCTACGGCCCTCACGGTGTGGCCGTGTTCGTTGACACACTCACCGACAACACCACCCGTACGGTGGCCGATGTGCGTTCGGTGTTCAACAAGTTCGGAGGCAACCTCGGCACTACCGGTTCGTTGGCTTTCCTGTTCGACCACAAGTGTGTGTTCACCTTCAAGAAGAAAGACGGCATGGACATGGAAGAGTTCATCCTTGAGATGATTGACTACGACGTGGAAGAGGACTTCGACGAGGACGAGGAAGAGGGCACAATCACCATCTACGGTGCCCCCACCAGCTATGCAGCCATCCAGAAGCACCTCGAAGAGGGCGGCTATGAGGATGTCGGCGGTGAGTTCACCTACATCCCCAACGACCAGAAGGAGGTGACCGAAGAGCAGCGTGCCACCATCGACAAGATGGTAGAGCGCCTCGAAGAGTTCGACGATGTGCAGACGGTCTATACCAACATGAAACCGGAAGAGGAGTAATCACATTCAGCTACGAGTGATGAGCTACGAGCTACGAGTTACGGGTGATGAGCTACGAGCTACGGGTGAATGGGTTAAAAGCTACTGGCTGATAGTGACTGGTGGCCATCCGGATGGAGAACTTGTAGCTCGTAGCTGACAGCTCGTAGCTCATAATCAAAAACAATGAAAATATCCTATAAGACCCAAGGTACCTGCTCCAGCCACATCAATGTGGAGGTGGAGGACGGCATCGTCACCCACGTCCAGTTCTATGGCGGGTGCAACGGCAATCTGCAAGGCATCTGCAGGCTGGTCACAGGCATGAAGGCGGAAGAGGCCATCGCCCGTCTTGAAGGCATACAGTGCAATCACAGGCCCACCTCCTGTCCCGACCAGTTGGCACAAGCCTTGCGCAGCCTTTCAGTCAACGGCTGACAGCGTGCTCACGCACCGGTTGTTTTCCTCAATCAGTGTCTTCCTTCAGATAATGCTCGGGGAAGAAACCGAACTGTAGCAGCACTTTCCCTTTCGTGCGGTAGATGTAATAGAAGTTCATCAGGTCTTCCTTATAAGGCCGCATTTCCGGAGAGTTGACAAGCCGTTGCAGCAGTTGCTCGCGCAGTTGCGTCTGTCGGTTCAGCAGGAACGAGTCGGGCATATTTATCACCGTATAGTTGTAGGTGAAGTGGTGTCCGTACTCATTGTACGTCAGGCTGTCCATTTGTGTGCAGGCATCAAGCATCATCGGACATTGCTCCGTGAGTTCGCGTGCTTCGCGCATATAGCGGTCGATTTTGTTTTCTTGGCGGCGGCATCCCGTAGCCGATAACAGAAGCCCTATCAAGGGCAGAAGAACAGTTAACCTTTTCATTGTCATAACGTGAGATATTTGTTATTCGTCATTTTTGGTGCGAAGGTAAGTATATAATTTTATATAGACAAGCAAAAATCATGGAAAAAAAATATTTCTCTCCGATACTTTCCGAAGAGTCGGCAGCCTGCAGGGTCAGCCGTGCGGTGGAGTTGTTCAAGTTGGGGTATAACTGTTCGCAATCCGTCACGGCAGCCTTTGCCGACCTCTATGGCTACACCGAAGAGCAGGCTTTGCGCATGTCGGCTTCGTTTGGTGGGGGCATCGGCCGGATGCGGCAGACGTGTGGCGCCGCTTGCGGCATGTTCCTGCTGGCCGGTCTGGCCACGGGGTCGGTAAAAGCCGGCGACCGTGAAGGCAAGGCGGCCAACTATGCGTTGGTGCAGGAGCTTGCGGAAGAGTTCAGTCAGGCCAATGGCGGATTGGTGTGTGCCGATCTGTTGGGGCTCGGCCGAGAGGCTCCCACACCGTCGGAGCCGGAGGCACGCACACCGGTTTACTATGCCAAGCGCCCTTGTGTGAAGATTGTAGAAGAAGCGGCCAGAATATGGGCAAAACGGTTGAAAAAGCCTGTATAGAGTCCTTTTTCTGATATATTTGTGCATTTTTCGGAAAACTTTTCGCCAAAAATTATGTTTTATAACATAAAATGCTTATCTTTGCACCGTCAAAACAAGATAGAAATATTTATCGACTAAAAAAAGTTAGTGTTATGTTACAAGAAAAAGCAGGAGAAGTTGCAGGAAAGATTTGGAATGCACTGAATGAGACCGAGGGGCTTACCCAGAAGCAAGTGAAGAAGGCCACCAAGTTGGTTGACAAGGATTTCTTCCTCGGTTTGGGTTGGCTGCTCAGAGAAGACAAACTCTCTGTGTCAGAAGTTGAAGGCGAACTGTTCGTCAAGCTGAAATAAGCGGCGGCAGACAAAAGCGTATGATAAGGAAGCAGCATGGTACGACAAAGTGTGCCATGCTGTTTTTTTTTATTGGGTGAAATCTTTGCACTTATATTTTTTTTCCGTATCTTCGCGGACACAATTTTTATTTAGGATTATAGATAAAACTTTTCATACGAATGGACAAGATAAGGAATTTCTGCATCATTGCACATATCGACCACGGGAAATCGACCCTTGCCGACCGCTTGCTCGAACATACGCAGACCATCCAGGTGACTCAGGGACAGATGCTTGACGATATGGAGTTGGAGAAAGAGCGGGGCATCACCATCAAGAGCCATGCCATACAGATGGAGCACACCTACAAGGGTGAAAAATATACACTCAATCTGATTGACACTCCGGGACACGTGGACTTCTCATACGAAGTGTCGCGCTCCATTGCCGCTTGCGAAGGCGCCCTGCTGGTGGTGGATGCGTCGCAAGGCGTGCAGGCACAGACCATCTCCAACCTGTATATGGCATTGGAGCACGACCTCGAAATCATCCCCGTGATGAACAAGTGCGATATGGACAGTGCCATGCCCGACGAGGTGGAAGACGAGATTGTGGAGCTGCTGGGGTGCAAGCGCGAGGAGATCATCCGTGCCTCGGGAAAGACCGGTCTCGGTGTCGAAGAGATACTGGATGCCGTCGTAGAGCGCATCCCCCACCCTACGGGCGACGAGGCGGCACCCTTGCAGGCCCTCATCTTTGACTCCGTGTTCAACTCCTTCCGTGGCATCATCGCCTATTTCAAGATAGAGAACGGGGTGTTGCGGAAAGGCGACAAGGTGAAGTTCTTCAACACCGGCAAGGAGTATGATGCCGATGAAATCGGGGTGCTGAAGATGGATATGATGCCCCGCAACGAACTGCGCACAGGCGATGTGGGCTACATCATATCAGGCATCAAGACCTCGAAAGAGGTCAAGGTGGGCGACACCATCACACACATAGCCCGTCCCTGCGACAAGGCCATCGAAGGGTTTGAAGAGGTGAAGCCCATGGTGTTTGCCGGTGTCTATCCCATCGAAGCGGAGGACTATGAGAATCTGCGTGCCTCGCTCGAGAAACTGCAGCTCAACGATGCCTCGCTGACATTCCAGCCCGAGTCGTCAGTCGCACTCGGATTCGGCTTCCGTTGCGGATTCCTCGGACTTCTGCACATGGAGATCGTGCAGGAGCGCCTCGACCGCGAGTTCGACATGAGCGTCATCACCACCGTCCCCAACGTGTCATACATCGTCTATGACAAGCACGGCGAGTCGAAAGAGGTGCACAACCCCTCGGGAATGCCGGACATCACCCTCATCGACCACATCGAGGAGCCCTACATACGGGCTTCGGTCATCACCACGACAAACTACATCGGCCCCATCATGACGCTTTGCCTCGGCAAGCGCGGGGAGCTCGTCAAGCAAGAGTACATCTCCGGCGACCGGGTGGAAATCTTCTACGACATCCCCTTGGGCGAAATCGTCATCGACTTCTACGACAAGCTCAAGAGCATCTCCAAGGGGTACGCTTCGTTTGACTATCACATGAACGGCTTCCGCCCGTCGCGGTTGGTGAAGCTCGACATCCTGCTCAATGGCGAGCCGGTCGATGCCCTATCCACACTGACCCACTTCGACAACGCCGAAACCTTCGGCCGCCGGATGTGCGAGAAGCTGAAGGAGCTCATCCCCCGGCAGCAGTTCGACATAGCCATCCAGGCAGCCATCGGTGCCAAAATCATTGCCCGCGAGACCATCAAGCAGGTGCGGAAGGATGTGACCGCCAAATGTTATGGCGGTGATGTCAGCCGGAAGCGCAAGTTGCTGGAGAAGCAGAAACGTGGAAAGAAACGCATGAAGCAGATAGGCAATGTGGAGGTGCCTCAGAAGGCATTCCTTGCAGTCTTGAAGCTGGATTAGGCAGTAAAGTTTAAGTAATGAAGAACATATTTATGAAGACCTCTATGATGGAACGGCGGCACAAGGTGGCCGGACAGATAGCCGGACAATATTCCCCCCTGAGCAAGGAGGGGATAGCGGCTTTCGGGCAGATACTCGAACCGTTGCAGGCCGGTAAAGGCGAAATCTTCCTCAACGAAGGGGAGGTGGCCCGGTGGATGTACTATGTGGAGAGTGGGATGGTACGCCAGTTCTACTACAAGAACGGGCGCGACCTGACCGAGCATATCAGTTACGAAGGCAACATGGTCATTTGCCTGGAGAGCTATCTGCGGCAGGAACCCACCCGGTTGATGGCCGAGGCATTGGAGCCGGCCATACTCTGGCGCATCGGGCATGACGAAATCAGCCGGTTGAGTGGGGAATCCATCGAAATATCCCTGCTCTACCGTAAGATATTCGAATACTCGCTGCTCGTGTCGCAGCGCAAGGCCGACCTCCTGCGCTTCGAGACAGCCGCCGACCGCTACAGACGCTTCTTGTCCCTGCATCCCGAGATAGTCCGGAGGGCTCCCCTCATCCACATAGCCAGTTTGCTGCAGATGACTCCGGAGACACTCAGCAGGGTCAGAGCCGCCACATTATTATAATAGTTGAAAATACAGGCAGTATATATATATGATACGTTTCCCGAACGCCAAGATCAATCTGGGGCTCAACATCGTCGGACGCCGCCCCGACGGGTATCACAACCTTGAGACAGTGTTTTATCCCATCCCTCTTGAAGATGTGTTGGAGATTACTGAAAGCGAATCACTCACGTTCCGCCAGTCGGGGGCAGCCATAGCCGGAAGTCCCGACGACAACCTGGTGATGAAGGCCTACCGTCTGCTGAAGTCCGAATATCCTTCGCTGCCGCCGGTGCAGATACATCTGCACAAGCACATCCCTTCGGGAGCCGGGTTGGGAGGAGGCTCGTCCGATGCGGCCTTCATGCTTGCTTCGCTCTGCGACAAGTTTGCTTTGCCTGCCGGCGACGACCGGCTGGAGGAACTCGCCTCCCGTTTGGGGGCCGATTGTGCCTTCTTCGTCCGCAACAGTCCGGTGTTTGCCACCGGCATAGGGAACATCTTCACTCCCCTGCCCTCCCTTTCGCTCAAGGACTACACGTTGGTGTTGGTGAAGCCCGACATCTTTGTCTCCACCCGCGAAGCCTTTGCCCTCGTCCGTCCCCACTGTCCCGAACGCCGGTTGACGGAGATCATCTCATTGCCCGTCAGTGAGTGGCGCGAGGCCGGTCTGGGCAATGATTTCGAGGCAAGCGTCTTCGCCCAACACCCCGCTATCGGGCAGATAAAGGAGCGCCTCTACGGTCTGGGGGCACAGTATGCCTCCATGTCAGGTTCAGGCTCGTCGCTCTTCGCCCTTTTCGGCAAGGATGGTCAGGCACCTGACGAAAACACGCTCCGCCGGCTTTTCCCCGGTGCCTTCTGCTTCGTGTGCGGACTGGAATACTGAGACGCTACCACCTGCCCCGGTCACGAAAGGGGACTATTCATCCGTCAGGAGCCGTATTTGTCTTTTTCGAGAGAGCCTTTTTCCAAGCGGGTATGGTTGTAGAGGAAATTTTCGAATCTCTGTACAGAGAGTGAGGAAGAGTTGGAGTAAAACAAGGAATACCTGATACTATTTTTGTGATTTTGTCCCGTTTTTTGCGTAATAAACGGGACATTTTGCTATCTTTGCAGTATGATAATTAAATGATTATGAATATATCAAAAGAAATAAAGAGAAAAATCGCTGAATTTTCAGAAGATTACGTTTTTACAGCATCTGATTTTGAGGTAGAATCACAGAATCAATCGGCTGTTGTAAAAGCGTTAAACCGTATGGTTAAGTCAGGAGAAATCTCTAAATTGGCAAAAGGAAGGTTCTATAAACCTCGA
>CAZTPB010000120.1:0-6450 GCA_964614555.1 uncultured Bacteroides sp. | reverse complement strand
TTAGGAGTGCAGGAGGAGCGGCAAATGGCAAAGAACTTATTTAGAAGAGATACAAATAGCAATAATTGTTGCTCAAAAATGTGGTAGAATAAATCAAAAGCGTTACATTTGCAGTGACTAATTAGTACTAATAACTTAAATTGAAAAGAAAATGGCTTACGTAATTAATGACGACTGTATCGCTTGCGGTACTTGTATCAGCGAATGTCCTTCTGAGGCTATCTCTGAAGGTGAAAAGTATTCTATCGATCCCGATAAGTGCATCGAGTGCGGCGCTTGCGCTGACGCTTGTCCTTCTGAAGCTATCAGCTTGGGATAATCCGGATACAGGAAAGTCGTTCGGTATTGTGACTGACGAAACGGAGAGGGTGTGCCGAAAGGTGCATCCTCTTTTTTTTGTGGGGTGCGGATGAATCATTGCCGATTCCGATATTTCGTAAGAGATGCCGGAGTTTTGTCTTATCCGGTCAATCCACCGGAATATCCTTTACGGCTCTGACCTGTGGTAAACCCAAATTTACATCATAACCCACACTGGAATATCGGTTGACTCCCAAAGTCCATGAGGGATTCTCTTTGGTTTTCATGCTTTCATCTGCCTTTGACCCTCTGGAGTAGTAGGTGGCAGAATGGATATATCCGCTCCACCAACCGCTATAGTTGTTCAGATAAAGCATCATCAAGGCGGCTTCGCGTATATTGGGTACTCTGTAGTCTGTGTCGGTGACGGGGCTTTTACCCGAAACCAACGTGTTGTACAGGTTGTCGTAATCGCCTGAGCTATAAAGCAATCCCGTTTCAAACTTTTTGTAGGGGCGGCTCATCTCGTCGTATTCATCGGTGGGTTCCAGTTCGTGGGAACTGTAATAGTTGCGGAGCGATTTGGGATTGACTCTCGTCAGGTCAAATGTAAAGACGCTGCTTGAACTGATGGTTCCCGCAGGGACTTCTACCGTAATCAGTTGTTCCGGTGTGTAGTCGGGATCCAATATGTCATCTGCAGTGGGCGCTTCCATTCCCAAATTGCGTATGCAGCGGATGGATTGTGCACCTTGGTTGGCCATAGACCATTTGAATTCCTGACGATAATAGCTGGTTGAGACGCCCTCTTCTGCCCAAACGACAAAAGGAGTGTGAGCATTATCGCTTTTGGTGCTGCTTACGATGTGTTCCAAATATTTGTAGCGATATTCCAATGGATGCCCTGTTTCGTACCTGTCGTCTTTTGTATAAGCCCTTCTTTTGGCACTGTACAGCTGGGCGTCGGGTGAGATGCCCTGGTCGCCGATGTAGAGGCCGTAGATTTGTTCCAAAGAGGCTATGTACCAATGCATCTCATCGGCATCGATATAGCCGTCGCCGTCGTTGTCGCGGTTGCGCATCAAGGGGGTGTAAAGAAGCACCGCTTTCCCATCCTTCATCCAATAGCGGGGGAAATCTTCGCCGTCTTTCTGATAGTCGTTGGGTCGGTTGTATTCTACATAATCACTCCAACTGAGAACATCGTCGGCTGTATATCCCCACAGCTTGGCCGTGTTGTACAGTCCGTTGAGGGATGACGTGTTGCCTGCACTCGAAGGGGCATAGGTGCCGGGATTATCATAAGATGGCTTTTCTTCTTCTGTTGGTCCATCATCAATATTTACTAAATCTTGTAAAGGTTCGTCTTCACGATAGAACCACAGATAGCTTTCTGCCGTTTCATCCACCGTTTCGCATCCCCAGGCAGTGTTGGATGATTCTATATTGTAAGGGGTCTGTATGGAGCGTTGGCGGATGGTGACAATGCTGCCTGTGGAGCTGCTGGCACCATCCAGACTCTCCTGATTGTCGCAGAGGATGTGCATAACGCGGTTGGGCTGGTTCACAAACTCTTTCCACAGTCCTTCGCGCTTGTTGCCGGTGATGGGGTCTTCTTCGTAGTAGAACTCATCGACGAAGATTGTCGCATAGATGCGGTCGCGCCACCACACTTGTGTCCGGTCATTCTTTACGGCATCCGACACGCTGGTCAGCCCGTTGTTTTTCAGGTACAAGTCGAACCAGTCCTGATCAAACTCTTTCCTGAAGATGTTTGACTGGCCGGCTTTCAGCTTCTTCACCTCCTCACGGATGAGCTTGGTGAATTCCACCACGTCCATCAGACTGTCGCTACGCTCTTTCTGATTATTGTTCCCCTTATAGCCCGGGTAGCTTTGATTGTTTTGGCTATAAGTTGTCAGGTTTTCGTCGGCCCATTGGTTAAGCATGAATTGCACCCACTTGTAGTCCTTTCCGGCGGGGATTTCCACACCACCGATTACTTCGGGTACTCCTTCGCTGAAGGGGGTGCTGACGTACCAGGTCACGTTGTCGGGGTCGATGGCTGCCGCATCCATCCTATAGACGCGCTGTCCGTAGTGTGCGTCGAATGTGTGGATCTCTTCTCTGGCCACATAGACCATCCCGGTGGCTCCCGACTCGTTTTCTGTCGCTTCGCCCGTTGTGGGGTTTGAGGTCTTCACCTCCACCTCGATGTTCTTTACCCCCTTGATGGTGATGGTGTAGGTATATTGTGTGTTCCGTTCGATGCTGTAGTTGTCTTTGTCATTAGCGAAGTCCCCCAAATGTATGTAGTAGGTGACATCGGCGGCCAAGTGTTGTGTTTTGGCTTCCGACGAGACATCCACATCCATCTTCACCTGCCCCTTGATTTCCAGATAGGTTCCCATCTCCGGGGCATACTCCCAAAGTCCGTTTGTGTTGTCGTATGCACCGGATGCGTTCTTGTTCCGTTTGTCGCGCAGGTGGTAGTCGCTGTTGACGCTCTTTTTGCCCGTTTCGCGATTTTCCATCATGTAAAAAGAGAAGCCGTTGATGGTGCGGGTGGTGTTGATGGTGGCTCCTTGGCTGTCTGTATAGCTGTAGGCTTCCTGCTGTATCGTTTCAAAGGCGACTGGTTCTGTAGAGAAGTAGCCCGTCTCTTCATAGTCGGTACCTTCTTTTCCGATGGCATAGCACCCTTTGGGCAGATTCACTACGCGCCATGTCTCGGGCACGAATTCTTTGATGATTTGCTTGGTTACAGTCCCGTCCGGGTCTTCAATTGTTGTCTGATGTCCCGTTGCAATCTTTGTGTTCACCTCTATTTTGGCATCCAGACGCTCGAGTAGGGCGGTGGTGTTGGCGGTGATTTCTCCGTTTGATGAGATGTCTATCCCTTTGACCACAGCTGTCATCGGGAAGTAACCGTTGCGTGAGATGGTCTCCTGGTTCAATGAGGCAGAAAGTGCCAGCACATCAGCCTCGGAGTGGATAAGGTTCAGCTTCTCGGGTGAGATGTTTACCATGTCGGCATCGATGTTGGCCATCAGATAGATGTTGACATTGGTTGCTTGGCGTGCCTTGATGCGGATGATGCCGTTGGTGGGATTGCTGGTGGGGTCTTCTCCCTCGCTCATGTTGCTGACAAACCAACAGTTGCCGGTTGCTGTTTCTACTTCAGAGGAACTTTCCTTCATTTCCTCATTGTCGAAATAGTGGGCATAAATACGTTTGCCATCTGAGGCTGTGAAAGCATAGACGAACATGTTCAGCACGCGCGATTCGGGAACTACATTCAGTGTCGCACGGGTCTTGATGTCAATCTTTTCAAAAGGAGTATGGTCAAAACGCAGGGTGGCACACACCTCCTCATCGCCTACAGAACTGTTCTTTACCAATTCTTCATCGTCGCAAGACAGACAAAAAGCTGCCATCAAAAGGCTGATGCTATATATCCAATGTTTCATCATCGTATGCAATATCTAAATAACTGATTCAATTGAATTCAATATCTCCTCCACCGGTTTTCCATGGTTTAACCTCAAACAAGAAGTGACCTTTGTCATTATCCTTTTGGTAGTTGGTGGTAATCAATACATCGATGAAGTCATTCCTGTTGATGACCTCCACGGGAGCTACACGCGCTGTCAGAGGGTCGATGGTCTCCAATACCACATCATCGGCATAGCGCGCGGCAGAACTGAGACCTGAAACGACGGTGACGGGTATGAACTTGAAATCGTTTCCTCCGTCATTGCCTGAGTATGAACAGATGAAGCTGCCCTGAAAGTCATTCATGTAGTAGTAATCATCTGAACAGGTCTTTGCGCTGGCTGCCATTTGTATGCCTTCGTTATAGTCAGAAAAGGTAAAATAGGCTTCTTTCGTAATAGTGGCGGGAAATTCGGCTTGTGAACCGGGTGCTTTACCTATGTAGTTTGTTCTTCCCACGTTATAGATATAAAATTGGCTGTTGCCGGCATTATATGCTTCCAACTTCCATAGATAGGTCTGGTTGGCAGAAAGGTCTGACGGGTAGGAAGTGCTTTGATAGACCAGATCGCTTGTGTTGCAGTATATGTAAGTACTTTTGCGGCGATTCTGAATCAAGAAATATTGTCCGTCATAGTTCGCCACCAAATCAGCTGTTGTGCTATAGACCGTACTGCTGACTTCTGTTTTTTCTGTAGTATAATATGTTTCTCCTTCATACTCCACATCCAGTGCATAGGTATAGTTTTCATCGGTTGCAGCCTGACTCTCCAGGATATAGCCATCGAACAACACTTGGCTTCCGCTTATGGGCACTTCGGTTTCGTCAGCATAGGCAGTCATTGCCCATGCCGAGGTGACAACAGGGGCGGCTTTTGTGGCATTCGTGAACTGCCGGAGCGGATTGTCGGGGTCGATAAACAGGTAAGTGCTTGTCTGTGCGAAGTTGCTGCTGAAAGCAAAATTATGGACTTTCAACGGATTGGTGCTGCTGTTGTTCATCACCTCTATCCGCACCCGTGCATAGGTGCGTTTCAGCTCGCAATTCACATGGTTGTCTCCCGGGTTGAGGAAGATGTCCTGCACCAATGAGAGCGGTTGGGGGGCGTCCTTGTCGCAAAGATTGTCGTCGCCTGCATGGATTTGAAAATCGAAGAAGGTTTCGTAAGTGGTAAAGAAATTATCGACACCGGTACCGTTTACGATGTCGAAGTCACTCTTTATGGCATCTACCAATGTTTCCAGTTGGGTCGTGCCATCAGTCAGTCCGCTGTAGCCGTATTCCGTTTTTGCCGTGTAGTTGGCCACCGCCAGCAGTCGGAATTCGCCTCGGCGCAATTTCTCGCAGTTGCCGTGGCGGGGGTGGTCGTAAAGGAAATTGAAGGTCACTTCGGTGCCGGTCTCAGCATCAGTATCTACCACTCCATTGGTACTGAAGCCATTGGCTCCGTATTCGGAGCTGGCATCGGTGATGTGTTCACTTCCATATTCTATGTCGCGGAGACCGACCAATTTGCCTGTAGTCTCTTCCACCAAGAAGAGGGTGACATGATAAAGTTCGCGCCCGTCGGTCAGTTTTTCGGCCATAGTCCAACTGTCCTCTTCGTTGCGTGGGTCATCGCTCACACCGCGTGTCAGTTCGATGCGTGGCACCTTCAGCGAGATGGTGAGGTTCACCGGTTCTTCTTCCTGCACAGGAGCGTTGTCCCCGTCGTTGTGACAAGCGACCGCCAACAGGGGGAGTGTCAACAGCAGTAACAGGCGTTTCAATGTCTTTATCATATTATAATAAGGTGTTTCTTTTAAGGGTTAGAAACTGATGTCGAACGAAGATTTCAGTTCGTTCCATGGGGCGATGCTGAGTGTCATACCCAGGTTGGTCTTGGTGATGGTGATCATGTAGGTGTAGAGGTATCCGGCCACGAAGTCGGTGCCGGATGCATCTATGGCACTGCCCAATATCAGTGTATTGTTCTCGTCGTAGCTGAAGTTGCTTCGCTGCGTGTCCATGCTGGTGCCCGTCACTTGGGGGAGTGGTATCCGATAGACTGTCTCGCCACCCTCGTAGGTGGTGAAGCATAGTTGTACCGTGCCGTCAGATTGTTGCGGGATGATGAGCACATAGCCGTCGTTGTCCATGAATTCTGTCCCTTCGGTGGTGTTGGTGTCATCGGAGTAGGCTGTGGCAGGGTTGCTGCTGCCTTGCATCTTGATCTCTATGCCTCCGGTGCTTCCTGTGCGCGGACATTCCCAATAGTACATCTTTTCGGTAACGGGCGAATTGTAGCTCTCGTGCCAGTCGAGCCAGTTGGGATTGTATTCGTTGTTGTTGTCGGGGTCTTCCGTGCCGTAGGCCAACATGCCCACGCTGGTGAAGTCGCGTGCAGAGGTGTTTTGCAGCCAGCAGCTGGTCAGGTAGTCGGTTTCGTCCAGCCCCTGCTCAAACTGGAACTGGAAACGCAGTCCGGCCAATGCATGGCGGAATTGCAGGGGCACAGGCTCTGCCAAGTTCCATTGCATGGTGTTGATGGGCTGGTAGGCCACCAGCAGGTCTTCCTGCAATTGGGTGGTGTTGTAGTTGATGACGAAGGTAGTAGCGTTGGACGAAGCAATCACATGTTCGTGGATGGCTGTTTGGGGGTAGTAGGCGCGGAA
>CAZTPB010000119.1:0-6535 GCA_964614555.1 uncultured Bacteroides sp. | reverse complement strand
ACATTCAACAACAGAGGACAAGCAGATAGAGGTTCACACCGCTAAGGTGTGGACTATTCGTGCTTGTTTGTTGTGCAGGTCACTTGGCGGTAACCAGGAATGAAGGCGAGTAACGGATGGTTTACGCCTTTTTTGTTTCCAGACAAAACATTTTCTAATGATGAGACGATTGAACTTTTTCGTGTTGGCAGCAATGATTCTTTGCTTCCCTCAATCGGGTATTGCCCAATGGCAGACAGACCGTACCAAGTATTATGACTTTGACGGTGACAAACAGTTGGAATGGGAAAAGGATTTATGGATTTACAAGCATTCCCAAGCAGATGGAGGTGTAGTGGAGGTTGCGGACAAACCGCACCAATATGCCAGTTGGACCAATCTGGACAACGACGAACTCATAGATTGGCACTATCCATCCACTCCTCATTATTTTTACAGAGGTATAAGTTCCGGCTACGCTTGGGGTGAATGGCAAGAGGCTTCCGAAGGTAAAAGACTGCCGTTCGACTATAATAATGACGGACATCCAGATTGGGTAGATTCAGGAAGCAGAAAGAATGCGTTTTCACAATACAGTGGAGGGGTTTCCAGTGCCTCCATCAGGATTTATACTCCAGAAGAATATGCAGGTAAGGCCAAAATCCCGACAGGAGGTAGTGTGGTCGTACAACAATGGGGAGATGCTCTCTCCGGAGACTTCTTTGTAGGGGAATCACCTGTTACAGTTACATTACCTGAGTATAGCATTGATATGAATGGTGACGGTATTGCCGACTACATTGATTGTCAAACAGGAACTTATATCCAAAACCGGCTGAATGGGGAAAGCATTATCTACTATTTGGGAAAGACTCAAATAGAAGACCTGAATGGAGATGGTATCATGGATTTGATTGCAGGCAATTCACAAAATGTTGTGGTTCATTTCATGCAGAGGGACGGTTCTGTCGTAACCGAAACTCTCTATTCTGGAGCCACATTGAGCAGGCCGGTGTGGTGCTTCGACTTTGATAAAGATGGTGATGTGGACATTTTATTACCTTATGGTTATATGTCGTCTGTCGGTGGAAGTTATCTTGTCTTGTTGGAAAACAAAGGCAATGGGAAATTTGACAGTAAAGAATCGTTTTTTGCCAAGAATCTGAGATTTGAAGAGTGCATTGACTTTGATGCCGACGGGAACATGGAAGTGCTTGGTTATGAGAACTCGGGTTCATACCCTATCTGTTACATTAGAATAAAAGACGGAAAAGTGGATGAAACGGTGAATTATATTGAAGGGATGACAGCCTTCGACAATGCCACTTTGCTTGTCGCTGATGTAGCGAACAACGGTAGAGCTTCATTGATTGTGGATGGTAAAGGAGTCACACAACTGTCAACTGCAGTCAATTCAAAACCAGTCAAGCCTCAAAAACCGACGTTTGTATATGAGCCATCAAGTGGCATATTGAAGATAAATTGGCAACCGACAACTGACAAGGAGTCATCAAGTGCAGACCTTACCTATGCTTTGCGCATCGGCACCTCACCAGAAAAAGGAGATATCCTTTACGTGCATGCCCACCCCGATGGAACGCGTAAAAGTCTTATGGGAGGCAACCAACGTAAAAACCTTTTCCGAGCGTTAAATACGGACAGCTGGCAAGATGGAACGTATTATATTTCCGTGCAGGCTATAGACCCCAATAATCGCGGGTCGGAGTTTAGCGAATATGCCATTTTTACAAAGGAGCAACCCGCTTGCGACTTTGATTTTTCATATACTTATCCGTTGGCGACCGGTGAAGTGTGCAGGGTGACTCCGTGTCTTGCCACACACGTCCTTTCTAATAAACTGAGCTGGAATGTCACAGGCGGTCGTATTGTAAGCTCCTATAATGGCACAATTGACGTGATTTTTGACGAAACTGGCACTCAAGAGGTTTCGCTTTCTGTCACGAATGGCGACAATGGCAACAAGTCTCGCCTGCTGACCAAAACCGTTAATGTCCAACGCAGTCTCTTCAAGGATTGGGGTGGAAAGACAGAACTGGCACTTGATTTGGACGAAGATGGGCGTATGGAACTGTTTGCATCTCCCAAGTTCTATACCATGACCGATGACGGATATGCAGAACAGATAACCAAACTTTGGAACAACAATGCAAATCTTGCAAATATTGCCACCAATAACACATATGCAGTAGATGTCAACAAAGATGGAATGGCGGATGTCTTTTCTTTCTTTCCCGAAGGTTTCGGACAAGGTTATTTTTCCATCATTAATCAGGGGAATCTGAATATGTCTGTCGGAGGATATACTTCTTCCGGTCTTTTGGATGAATACGGCACCATATTGGTCGATTTGGACAACAATGGAGAATTGGACCTGTTGTGGCGTAAAACAATGTCTATGGATATGGACAATAATTTTTGGTACGCACAGAAAAATGCAGGCGGATACACCTCTTTTGAGTCACTTTCCTTATCGTTGCCTCAGGCTAAATATTCTTGGCTCGACAGAGACGATTTCCAGGACTTTACGGGTGACGGTCTTGTCGATGTGAGAAAAAAAGTATATTCAGGCTACGCAGTTATTTATGAGAATCAAGGAGATTTTACATTCCTACCTATTGACACGGTGGATTATGACCCGGAAGATGATTACATGTTGGCCGAAGACTTTGACAATGACGGCATGAAGGACAGACTTTATAAAATGGAGTCGGAATACTCCATCGTGTGGGGAGACGGTTCAACTACACATCTTCAGGGGCTAACTCCCGCCCCGGAAAAAGGATTGTTTGACTATAACAATGACGGTTATGAGGACATGGCCGCTTACGGAGGAACAGGCAACGAACCTGGTGTTGTACTTTTGTATGGCGACCATACTTATGAGTATATCAACGTAGGATATTGGACAGGAAGCATTCCCACCATGTTTACCGTCGATGACAAGATTGCCATTTCGCAATATATCCTGACAGCAGAGAATGAGCGTCCTACCGCTCCTACTAATTTGTCTGCAGGGCGTAATGCGAAAGGCATAATTCTTTCTTGGGCGCATGGCACCGACAAAGAGACTCCGCAATCCCGTTTGAAATATAATTTGAGTGTGAAGCGCAAGGGACAAACAGGCGAAGGTGCTTACATTATTTCCCCTTGTAACAGTACGAAGAATGGTGTCCATGTTCCTACGTTGAAGCCATTGGTCGATGGGAACGTATTCTTGCTCCCTACAGCTGTGATTCCTGCCGGAGAATATGAGGTACAGGTACAGACTGTTGACAGGTTGTGGTTGGAATCGGATTTCTCAGAGGTGTTCAACCTTACTGTTGATGCTTCGGCATGGATCGAATCACCGGCGGCAACGGGTGTCGGCAAAGAGACTTCTGTGGTGATAGCAAGCAGTGTGACTTCTGCCATCGACTGGGACGGCGGTACAGTAATCAGACAAGCAGGAAATAACTATACAGTCGTATGGCCGAGCGCCGGCAGCAAAACCATCAGTGTGGGAGGAAGCAAGCAGACCATCTATGTACACCCACAGCCTGATGCTACCTTCAATGTGCCTTCAAGTATATTGGCTGAAGCTACGGTCAATATAACGGGTAAGAATCTGAGAAACAGCCAATGGAGCATCTCGGCCAATGGCAAGAATTTTGTCGATGCCGCCCAAAGTGCTTTGATGCATATTCTCGTAAAGAACGATGAAAGTGCCACTATTACAATCTCTCAAGCCGGACATTATACGATTCGTCATTCTGTAGAAGGTGAATATGGTACGGGTATCAGTGAACGCCAGGTAGAGGTTGTTGGTACAAATGCAGTTCCTGATTTGCAGAATGTGACGGCAGTGTCAGGCTGCTACCATTTGGTTTGGAATGCTCCATCCGCCTTCCCCAATGAGGTGACAGCCATCAATATCTACAAAGAGGCCAGTCAAGCGGATGTCTATAAGCTACTGGCTACGGTTCCGCGTGAGGCTGCGGAATATGCTGATACTACGTCCATGCCCGATGTGCAGTCTGCCCGTTACGCACTGAGCTACGTTTTGTCTTATGGTGAATCTGCCATGGGTACACCTCATCAGGGAATGCATGTGATGATTAATCGAGGTGTGGGTGCCTCTTGGAATCTTGCGTGGACGAAGTATGAAGGGCGTGAAGTTCAAACCTACCGTATCTTGCAGGGTGCATCTGCTGGGGATTTGGAACTTATTGGCGAAGTGTCCGGCAATATGACCTCATACAGTGACCTCAATCCATCAGAAGGGACTCTTTATTATGCCGTGGAAATAGTTCATACCGAGGCTGGCGGACAAATCACTCGGGCAGCGGGCGAACAGGTTGTTTCACGCTCCAATGTGGTTTCTACGGAACAGGCCGGTACGGTAGTCTTTGTGGAAAGTATCGTACTCGATGGTGGAGAAATCATTGCCAGTGAAAACAGCTACTTGGACCTTTATGCTTATGTATATCCTTACTTTGCAACCTATCAGGGTGTCAATTGGGTAGTAGAAAACGGTAGCGAGTTGGCAACCATTGACCGCTACGGCCGTCTGACGGCTACAGGTAAGGGAGATGGGAAAGTCGTTGTCCGTGCGTATGCTCTTGATGGTTCTGGAGTTTATGCTGAAACAGTGGTGACACTCGACGGCTTTGTAGCTGCAGGTGTTGATACTCCTTGTCAAGAAGAGAATGTAACAGTATGTATTCTTCAATCCGGTAATGTGTTGAAAGTGTCTGCGCCTGTTGGAAGTCAAGTGGCCATTTACGATTTGTCAGGTCGTCAAGTGTCAGCTTCTATACAGGAGAATGAAGTGTCATATTATCGCATAGCAGAAAAAGGCTTCTATATCCTTCGAGTAGGAGAGAACGGCTATAAGTTCGTATGCCGTTGATTTGATTAAAATGTTTCATCCCAACTTTGTCCCTGAATCAGTTTCAAGTATTTGGGACAAGGTTGGGATGAGTGTTAAAAAGATTCTCCCACCTTCCGCCCCATCCGCCTGAGGTTCTCGCGTGTCACGTCGGGGCGCATGGCGAGGTGGAGGGGAAGACCTGCTTCGTTGATGGAGAGGATGGAGGCAAAGGCACTATCCTCCAACTCTTTGCACCACTCCACAGAGCCGCCGATGGCGATGGTGGGGATGCCACGGCGGGAGGCGACTTCTAGCACACCCATGGGGGCTTTGCCCATCAGTGTCTGATGGTCGATGCGACCTTCTCCCGTCACCACAAGGTCGCAATCTTGCAAAAGTTTATCAAAGTGGAGGGTATCGAGCACCAACTCTACTCCCCGGCAAAGACGGGCACCCAGCAAAGCACTGAAAGCTCCGCCCAAGCCTCCGGCAGCACCGGCTCCGGGGATGTTCGTCACATCTACCTTATTATATAATAGGATGACCTCTGCGAAATGGGCCATTCCCCTGTCGAGTCGCTCGACCATAGCCTCGTCGGCACCCTTCTGAGGGGCAAAGATGCAAGCGGCTCCACGGGGGCCGCAGAAGGGGTTGGTGACATCGCAAGCCACACGGATTTCACAAGAATTGAGGGAAGGGAGGGCATGAGAAACATCAATAGAAGCTATCCGTTCAAGGGATTCGCCGCACCCCTCAAGCGTATTGCCCTCTGCATCGAGGAAACGGAAGCCGAGGGCACTGAGCATACCCGTGCCGGCATCGTTGGTGGCACTGCCGCCTATGCCGATGAGCAACTTACGGCATCCTCTTTTCAACACATCGGCCATCAGTTGGCCGGTGCCGTAAGTGGAGGTCTTCAGAGGGTTGCGTTCGTCATCTGCCAAGAGGGTAAGGCCACTGGCTGAGGCCATTTCGATGACGGCCGTCTGCCCATCGTCAACCACTCCATAGCGGGCACGGATGGGGCGCATCAAGGGGTCGGACACTTCCACCTCCACCCACTCGCCATGAAGGGTGCTGACCAAAGCCTCTGCCGTGCCTTCACCACCATCGGCCAGACACACTTTCCTCACCTGGCAATCGGGCACAACGGAGCGCATGCCCTCCTCGAAGGCATCGGCCACTTCGCGCGAAGTGAGCGACCTTTTGAAGGAATCGAAAGCTAAAAGGATGGTGCTCATCGGGTGCTGTAGAAGTTTAATTTAAATTTCGCAAGTAGTTTTTCTGTGCGGTCTCTGTCATTCTGAGGACGATAGGACGAAGAATCTGAATACGTCACACTGTCTTGCTTATGTTCACAGATCCTTCACTATGTTCAGGATGACAGAGACCGTCTTATCCCATCGCCTCCTCCAACTCAAGGGAGGCGGTTTCCCACTCCTCCACCACGGTGTCGAGCTGTTTTTTCAGAGTCGTATGCTTCTCGTAGAGCGTCATATCAGCAGCACCTTCGGGCGTTGTCATCTGCTCTTCAAGGGCGGCAATGTCGGCCTCGAACTTTTCTATGCGGGCTTCGCAATCGGCCACGGCCTTCTCCAGACGCCGGATGAGTTTCTGTTGCTCCTTTTGTAGTTCGTAGGAGAGGGAACCGGCCGGACCCTGCGGACCCTCCCCCTTGCCCCTCCC
>CAZTPB010000118.1:0-6547 GCA_964614555.1 uncultured Bacteroides sp. | reverse complement strand
TGAAAAAGCAATGTCTATAAAAACTGATGCAAGTTATTTTTTTAATGTCACTATAGAACCTCCCTATAAAAAACTAAAGGGTTTATCTTACGCTCTGTGGTATGATTTTGAACAACAGATAGAATAAAAAAGATTTTTTTTCTTTCTTCGGCAAATTATGCCTACCTTTGCGGGCTGAAAGTAAGGAATAGGATATGGAAAACAGAGAAGAACAGGTGATATTCAGTAGGAATACGGTGGAGTTTGTGACTGTAGCAGCCGAATTTTGCGCTTATCTGGAGCGGGCGGAAAGCCTTCGCCGGAAGGATTTTGTGGATACCGTGTTGAAAATCCTTCCCCTGCTGTATATAAAGGCTTCCATGTTGCCTGAATGTGAGGTGTTGGGGGAGGCGGAGCCGGAGACTTTCGTGACTGAAGAGGATTATGAGGTGCTGCGTTATGCGCTGGCAGCTCTGATGGCCGGCAAGGATGACTATCTGGAGGTGTTCATGCAGGATATGCGTTATAGCGATACGCCCATCTTGCGTACCATTTCTGAAGACCTGACTGACATCTATCAGGATGTGAAGAACTTTGTGATGCTGTTCAAACTGGGATTTGACGAAACGATGCACGATGCTCTGGCCGTCTGCAGGGATAACTTTTCGCTCTATTGGGGCCAGACATTGGTGAACACCATGCGGGCGTTGCATAGTGTGAAATATGCACTCCTGACCGATGATGAAAGTGTTGAAGATGAGAATTTTGATTGAATGATACAGATAAAAGAAAAGATAGATAAAAGCGAAATTAATGAAATGCCCACTATCGCGTTTGGAGGGCGTATCATTGTTATACAGACGGAAGCGGAGGCTGAAAAGGCAATGGATTATCTCTTGGATCAGAAAATGTTGGGAGTGGATACGGAGACTCGTCCGGCGTTTCGCAAAGGGGTAATCAACAAAGTGGCTCTTTTGCAGGTGTCAACACATGACACTTGTTTCCTTTTCCGCTTGAATATGATAGGGCTTTGTCCGCCCATTGTGCGATTCCTGACGGACAACAAAGTGCTCAAAATCGGTCTTTCGTTGAAGGATGATTTGCATAACTTGCATCATTGGGGAGCGTTTGAGGCACGCAACTTCGTCGAACTGCAAAGCATGGTGGGTGAAGTGGGTATCAGGGAGATGAGCCTGCAGAAAATTTATGCTATCCTTTTCGGGAAGAAGATTTCCAAGCGTCAGCGGCTGACCAATTGGGAGGCTGATGTGTTGAATGATGCCCAAAAGAGTTATGCGGCCATTGATGCTTGGGCTTGTCTGGAAATATATAGTCTGATAGAGGAACTGAAGGTGACGGGTGACTATGAAGTCGTAGGAGTGCCTGTACTGGAAGAGAACATTAATATATGACATTTATGCATACTGTTTATTTGAAAAAAGGAAAAGAAGAGTCCCTCAAGCGTTTCCATCCATGGGTGTTTTCGGGGGCGATCCATCATATTGACGGAGAAGTAGAGGAAGGAGAGGTGGTACGTGTAGTCACTGCCGAAGGCCATTTCATAGCGGTAGGCCATTTTCAGATAGGTAGCATTGCGGTGCGGGTTCTCTCTTTTGCTGACGAGGCAATCGACGATGCTTTCTGGATTCGCCGGCTCACGGTGGCATACGACATGCGCTGTGCTATCGGTGTGGCTGCCAATCCGGACAACAACACTTATCGTCTGGTGCATGGTGAGGGAGACAATTTGCCGGGGCTGGTCATTGATGTGTATGGGAAAACTGCTGTCGTACAGGCTCACTCTGTAGGTATGCACGTCTGCCGTCATGAGGTGGCGCGGGCATTGGCCGAAGTGATGAAGGGAAGGGTAGAGAATATCTACTACAAGTCGGAGACCACGCTCCCTTACAAGGCTGAGCTTGGTCAGGAGAACGGATTCATCTTTGGGGGAAGCCCGGATAATATAGCTATGGAGAACGGACTGAACTTCCATGTTGATTGGCTGAAAGGGCAGAAGACCGGGTTCTTTGTTGACCAACGGGAAAACCGTGCTTTGCTTGAGCGCTATTCAAAGGGACGTTCCGTGCTCAATATGTTCTGCTATACGGGAGGGTTTTCGTTCTATGCCATGCGGGGCGGAGCCAAACTGGTGCATTCGGTGGATAGCTCGGCCAAGGCAATTGACCTGACGAACAAGAATGTAGAACTGAACTTTCCGGGTGATTCTCGCCATACGGCTTATGCGGAAGACGCTTTTAAGTATCTTGACCGTATGGGCGACCAATATGACCTGATAATTCTTGATCCGCCTGCTTTCGCCAAGCACAAAGATGCCCTCCGCAATGCGCTGCAAGGCTATCGCAAACTCAATGCAAAAGCATTTGAGAAGATCAAGCCCGGCGGTATCTTGTTTACTTTTTCTTGTTCGCAGGTGGTTACCAAAGACAATTTCCGTACGGCTGTCTTTACTGCGGCTGCCATGAGTGGGCGTAGTGTGCGTATCCTGCATCAGATGACACAACCGGCCGATCATCCGGTGAACATCTACCATCCGGAGGGAGAGTATCTCAAGGGATTGGTTCTTTACGTAGAGTAGGGGATTAAACGAATATTTATTGGGGAGAGTTGTTTCAGGCGCGGATTATGTGGATTACCGGTGATGGACAGAGACCGTGTAATCTGCGTAATCCGCGCCTGAAATCTATAAAAAAAACTATTGGATAGCCTTATTGTCCTTGGAATTTGCTGTAAGTGATACGTAT
The DNA here is from genome assembly GCA_964614555.1 of uncultured Bacteroides sp. GTDB lineage: Bacteria > Bacteroidota > Bacteroidia > Bacteroidales > Bacteroidaceae > Phocaeicola_A. The sequence goes on along the minus strand of CAZTPB010000118.1, from coordinate 3,806 downwards.
CTGCAATTCGTTGCCGGGGTTGAATCCTCCCATCAGGCGTGCACTGGCAAGCGAGAGGTCGTGACGGATGGTGACGATGTTGCCTGATGTGTCGGTGGTGGTAGTTACAGGGATAATGACTACCTTGTTCCAATCAGCATCTGTCACCCCGCCATTCTGTTCGCGTTCGTTCACACAAGTTGTGACAAGTTGTGCGATGTTGTTGAATGTGTAAGTGTTATAGCTGCTGTTGAACGAGGCCAGATAGGAGGTGTTGTTGTCTGTGATGGAGTTTTTCTCAAAGAACGTGTACATGTCCTTCTTGCGCACCATCAGCAGTTTTTGTGGCACTCCCATTTTGAATTTGGCATCGGTTGCAGCCTCGTTGTAACGGGTCAGGGTCAATTTGACAGAATTGAGTGTGTCTCCCGTCAGCAGATGGTTGTCGGCTATTGAATCAAGGGGAAGTTCCAGCTCGGTGAAGATGCCGGCAGGAGTCTTCAGGTAGGTGCACGAGCCGTCCTCCTCTACAAGTTGTTTCAATGTTTCTTTGTCTGTCTGGAATCGGTTGGCTTGTATGACTTCCTGAGTGCCGGCAAATTGCGCCACTACCGTCAACAGTGAATCTGCTTCACCGCTACTGCTTGTCTCGTAATAGCTGAAAGTGATGTTGAGTTGTGCCTGCAGGATGTAGAGCAGGGTGCCGTCTCCTTGGTCGCAGGTAACATACACTCCTTTACAAACATTGTTGATGAAGGCTGCTGCATTGGCGAATTGGCTTTCGTCTTCGTAGAATTTGCGGATGATGTCTGTACCGAAAGACCTTGGCAATTCGATGCTGATGTAAGGCACATATCCTGATGCAGAGGTGATACTGTCGGGCAGGGTCTTGTCTTCAGCCGTGAAGGGGCGTGAGGCCAACGGCTCTCCTGTCGGGTCGTAGAACTCTGCCGGATTGATGTCGGTATAATAGTCGCGTTCCTCTTCCAGCACTTTGTTGAGCGGGTAAACACTCAAATGGCAGGGGTTGATTGAATCGCCAAACCATGAGGTGAGGTAAAGGCGTACTTCTGCAGAAATGGCAGAATCGCCTACGACTCCTCCTTCGGGAAATTCGAAGTTTTCGACGCAGTGGAACTGGGTAAGGAAATCGGCTTCAAAAGTTCCATATAGCGGGTCGGTGTATCGTCCCAGATAGGCTGTACTGGTTCGTGCCAGAATTGAGTCACCGGCCAGTAACGACCGGCTGACTGCGTTGTATGTGTGTGTACCGATGGTTATCAAGTCCTCGTCGGGCATCATGCTTTGTCCCAATGAGTCGGTATTGTCATCGCAACTGTTCCAAGTCAGCAACATGAGTGCGGCTACTACCAGCCACAGGCTGTTTCCTTTTTTGTTCATTGTATTGTTGTCTGTTGTCCTCATTATCTTGTTTATTCTTCACTATCCCATACCTGGTCGTAAAAGGCATTGAATGCATCTTCATATCCCTCTTCTCCCTGATAGGGCAGGATAGGCAGTCCGCGTTCCTGTGCATATTGTATCAGGGTCTGGTTGGCATCGGCACTGTTTTGTATGACTCCATCGGAATAGTTGATGGCCAAGCGCGTCAATTGGGCATAGCTGACAGGAGATTCGATTCCTTCAACAAGTTCCGGTTTCATGTCCTTGATGAGCAGTTGGTTGAGATAGTCTTCTGACAGATTGCTCTGGAATCCGTCGTCATAAAGTGAGAAAACCACTTTCGAGTCGCGGAACGAAGGCTCATCCTTATAGGCTGTTTTCACATAGATGGGGACGAGTGAGGTCATCCATCCATGGCAGTGAATGATGTCGGGTACCCAACGCAGTTTCTTCACAGTCTCCAATACTCCGCGCGCATAAAAAATGGCGCGTTCGCCATTGTCGTCATATTCATTGCCCTGTTCGTCGGCTGTCATATCCCGTCCTTGGAAGTAGTCATCATTGTCAATGAAATAGACTTGCATCCGTGCAGACTGTATGCTGGCTACTTTGATGATAAGCGGATGGTCGGTGTCGTCAATTATCAGGTTCATACCGCTCAGGCGGATAACCTCATGCAATTGGTTCCGGCGTTCGTTGATGTTGCCCCATTTGGGCATGAATGTACGTATTTCACGTCCTTTCTCCTGTACGGATTGAGGGAGGTGTCTGCCGATTTGCGACATCCGCGAACCGCTGACGTAGGGGGAGATTTCTTGGGTTATGAATAGAACCTTTTTTGCCTTCATCATGATATGTTTTTCTCAAAATTACTTGCAAAGGTACAAAAAAAGACGGATTCTTTCCCCCTTGGGAGAGAGTTTTTAAAGATTTTAGTCATAATTTCGGGATATTTTTTTCGTTATGTGGTAAATTATGGCTTATTTTGCACCGTTTTTTGCAATGTGAGTAATGAAAGTTATAGAAACAATCAAAGATTTGCAGGCTGAATTGTCTGTATTGAAGGCGGCAGGAAAACAGGTCGGTCTGGTTCCTACAATGGGTGCGCTTCATGCCGGGCACGTGTCGTTGGTGGAGCGTTCGGTGAAGGAAAATGATGTGACGGTGGTCAGTATTTTTGTGAATCCGACCCAGTTCAATGACAAGAACGATCTGTTGAAATACCCCCGCACATTGGAGGCAGACTGTCGTCTGCTTGAAAAAGCCGGGGCTGATATAGCTTTTGCTCCCTCGGTAGAGGAGGTCTATCCTGAACCGGACACACGCACATTCTCATATGCCCCGCTTGACACGGTGATGGAGGGAGCTTTCCGTCCGGGACACTTCAATGGTGTCTGCCAGATAGTGAGCAAATTGTTCGATATGGTCAAACCTCATCGTGCTTATTTCGGAGAGAAGGATTTCCAGCAGTTGGCCATCATCCGCGAGATGGTGCGTCAGATGAGACTTCCGTTGGAGATTGTGGGATGTCCTATTGTGCGTGAAGCAGACGGATTGGCTATGAGTAGCCGCAATACCCGACTTTCGTCAGAAGAGCGTACTACGGCACTTAACATTTCGCGTATTCTCTTTGAAAGTCAGGTGTATGCCGGGAATCATACTCTACCGGAAACAAAACAATTTGTAGAACAAGGTATAGCAGGTGTTGGAGGGTTGCGTTTGGAGTATTATGAAGTAGTTGATGCCTGTACGATGCAGCCTGTCAATGCTTGGGATGAGGCTGAAGGTATCGTTGGGTGTATCACTGTCTTCTGCGGTGATGTACGGTTGATAGATAATATAAGGTATAAGTAATAACAAATGTACTCATGCTGATAGAAGTATTGAAATCGAAAATCCATTGTGCCCGTGTCACTGAGGCTAACCTCAACTACATGGGTAGCATCACTATTGATGAGGATTTGATGGATGCAGCCAATCTTATAACTGGAGAAAAAGTGCACATTGTCAACAATAACAACGGTGCCCGTTTCGAAACTTACATTATCAAAGGAGAGCGTGGGAGCGGATGCATCTGTCTCAATGGAGCAGCTGCTCGTCTGGTGCAGGTAGGAGATGTGGTCATTATCATGTCGTATGCACAGATGGACTTTGAGGAAGCCAAGCTTTTCAAGCCTGCTGTCATCTTTCCCGACGGGCGGAACAATCGATTGGTGTGACAACGGATTATCGGGAATTATAAAATAAGGCGCAGATTATGCGGAGATATTTTAGGTCTGTCTGACCTTATTCCGCGCAATCTGCGCCTTATTATGTCCTTTTCATTGGCGTTTCGGACTACATCAGGAATCCGAGCAGGATACCGGCTGCTACGGCCGAACCGATGACACCAGCCACATTGGGCCCCATGGCGTGCATGAGCA
>CAZTPB010000117.1:0-6559 GCA_964614555.1 uncultured Bacteroides sp. | reverse complement strand
AATTACAGTACCAGTGGTCATGCGTGGGTCGCTTATGTAAATGCTGGAAGAACCTTCACTGTATATGAAAATGATACTATTGCCAAGGAGTACAATCGTATAGATGGAGAAAGTTTTAGTGATAATGGCTTGTTGGAACATCCACACCAGCGGTGGGATTCCATAAAAAGGGTTCCGGTTATTTTGCGAATGTGTTATGAACGGCAATTTCCGTCAGCAGACAATGATGCCAATATCTATGGTTTGTTTTCATCCAATGTCTCTGAACAATATGGCTTTACTCATTCGGTCACAACGAAGAACTCTTTTAGAAAGAAACCCTATCTGTGTGCATTTAAAACCGGCCTTGGGTGGCAGGCCGTGGCAAATGGGGAAAACAAGATGTTTCAGGCCACTTTTAATAACCTGCCCGGACAGATGGTGTATTTGCCTACGAATCGTGACGATGGAAAAGATATTCCTGTGGACGTTCCCTTTCTGCTGAAATCCGATGGAAGTATTTGTAAATTTGTACCGGATAAGGAAAACCTTGGGAGTGTCACTCTTTGGAGAAAATATCCTTTGCGAAAGCAATGGTATAGCAGATGGGAAAAGATATTGGGGAGTACTATTGAAGTGTCCAATGACTCCTTATTCTCTGATATGCAGGTCGTTTATACTTTTACGAAAGTTCCGGAAACAATTGTCAAGGTCGCATTAAATATGGATAAACCGTATCGTTATATACGGTTTCATGCCCACAAAAGGCAGCGTCCTGAAATGGCGGAATTTAAAGTGTTTTCCATTCACGACAAGCAGTTGGATGGAACAGTAATTTATCACAAAAGTCGAACTTCGGTTCTAACAGTCGATAAATTCTTCGACAATGATTATTTGACTTATAACACAAAAAACTCAAACGGTTATTGGGCAGGGCTGGATTTAGGTGAGGATAATACAGATATGATAGGCTCTTTTGAGATATGCGTCCGACATGATATGAATATGATTAAACAAGGCGATCGATATGAACTCTTTTATTACGATTACGGATGGAAATCTTTGGGTACCCAGATCGCTCAAGCCGATTCGCTAATATACAACAATGTCCCAAACGGTGCGCTCCTATGGCTGAAGAATCACTCCGGTGGTAAGGAAGAGCGTATCTTTTCGTATGAAAACGGCAAACAGGTGTGGTGGTGATAGGAATGGCATTCCGGTGAAGACACCACCTGACTGAAGGTGAACATATGTTCATTTGAACTTATGTTCCTTGCTCCTCTTTTTCCGTTTACCCGATTTCATGGCTGGCTGACCCCTTCCACGTATTCTTCGAGGAAGATGTGCTCACCGTCGAATACGGCATAGTTGAAACTGCTGATCCACTCACCCAATATGAGGATACGGCTTTGATGGCTCAGCATGAGGTCGAGTGCAATGTGCCGGTGGCCGAAGATGAAGTAGTTGATGGAGGGATATTCTTTCAGATAATCTTTGGCATACAGCACCAGTCCCTCCTTGTCTTCTCCTTGATAGGGAGGCTCTTTACCGTCTATACGCTTCAAGCGGCTGTGTTTGGCCCACTCCAGTCCGAACTCCACGCTCCAGCGGGGATGGATGGTGGAGAAGAGGCGTTGCAGCAGACGGCTGCGGAAGATGCTTTGCAGCAGGCGTACTTTCCAGTGTCTGTCGGCATAGTCGAGTCCGTCGCCATGTGCCAGATAAAATATTTGTCCGTGCAGTTCGCAGGTCAATGGGGTCCGGTGAAGGATGACGCCGCACTCCTTTTCCAGATAATCGCCACACCAAAGGTCGTGGTTCCCTGTGAAGTAGTGAATCTCTACACCGTAGTCAGTCAGTTCGGACAATTTGCCCAAAAAACGTGTGTATCCTTTGGGTACCACCAACTTGTATTCGTACCAGAAGTCGAACATATCCCCCAACAGATAGATGGCTTCTGCTTTCTCCTTGATGCTGTCGAGGAAATTGACCAATCGTCGTTCGTGTGTCCGTCCGTGCTCAATGGCCCGTGAGCCCAAATGTGCGTCTGAGAGGAAATAGATATTCTTCATTTTCTTGTTCTTTCGTTGGGAAAACTATGTGTGCGTACAGGTCGGGATGGCTCAAAGGAACCCCAATTCCAGTTTGGCCTCTTCACTCATCATCTCCTTGTCCCATTCCGGCTCGAATACGAGATTGACCGTCACTGAGGCGATACCCTCTATCGTTTCTACCTTCTGTCGCACATCTTCCATGATGAAGTCGGCAGCCGGGCAGTTGGGGGCAGTCAGTGTCATGTCAATGAGCACATTCCCGTTGTCCTCGACGTCAATCTTGTAGATGAGTCCGAGGTCATAGATATTCACCGGTATCTCCGGGTCATAGACCGTTTTCAGCATCTCGACGATGCGTTCTTCAATGGATAGTCTCGTTGCTGTTTCCATATCGTCTGTTGTTCGTCATTCATTTCTTTTTCGCCTTCACCTTTACTTTGCAGGGCTGTTCCAGAGCCTCTTTCCACTGCTTCATGTAGGCAAACCATTCTTCTTTGTCCTTGTAGCCGAATTCCTCTTTCAGTGAGGCGAACGAGATGTGGTAGGTCAGTTTCTTTTCCCCTTTTGCTCCAATCAGGTAAATCAGGTTTTCATCGGCGGGCTGTTCGGATTGCACATATTTATAAGGTATGCAGGCAGCCAGTCCCACCGTTTCGCGGACACGTCCGAGGGTGTCTTTGGCACCTGCAGGCCAGTCACTTCCCCAGCATCCCACCAGACCGCGATGGTCTGAGTAGTGCTCTGAGTCTTTCACATTGATGACTCCGGCACAAAAGGTCTCTTTGTCCAGTGGCTTGTCAAACATGACATCTACTTGTACATCGCGGTGTCCGCCATAGAGGATATATCGGGTGGTCATGGTGAGCTGGCTTCCCTGATAATTCCAGTCTGTGTCGATGACATCTACTACGGTGCGCAGCGGACCGTATGCACGGATACACTCAGTGCGCAGTGCCGGTATGATATGGGCGGGCTTCCCCTCTTCCCAACCTTTCAGTGTGCCGGCTCCACAGGTGCTTCCCACCCAGAGCACATCGTCTCCATATCCCTGCTCCAGTTGTTCTTTGGTAGGGTAGAAGCGGGTGTCTTTCAGTTCGAACCCCTTTTTCCGTTTGCCGTAGATATCCACAGTCTGTCGCTTGTCGAAGTAGATGCGGTAGGCTACCAGTTCCGATTCGAATGCCGGTCCGTGGTGGTGCAGGCAGTTATATACATCGCTCTCTCCCGGTACGGTGAGCGACTGTATTTCCGGATATTTCTTTTTCTTGTCGCTCAGCAACATTTCGGCATACACTTGTGCCGGATAGGTCCGTCCGTTGGGGGTGGCTGACAGAAGCACAGTCACCTCTTTCTTGCTTTTGGCAGGCATATCAATGAGGAATGCCAGTTCATCGGCCTGACGGTCTCCATCGAGGTCGTCCAATTGTGAGGCAATTTCAGTGCTGCCCGCTGTCACTACGGCTGAGCGTACACAGAAGTCGGGTGCAATTTCTTGCAGGTTGATGACAATAGGCTCATTGGTCTTGGCCTCTTTCCATTCGTTGCTCACGGTCAGTGTGAACTCCTTTTCTTGTGCTTGCAGCAAGGTGGCGGCACCTGTCAGCAGCAGTACGGCTGTATAACTACGCAAATTGTTCATATCATTCACTGTTTTTTGTTTATTGGGTGCAAAGATAGTGCAAAAAACTCACTTTGTGTTACTTTTGGAGGCTATTATTCGTAGATTTGTTTGAAAAGTCGTACCTTTGCCGCGTTTTATATTTTATAATTTAGGTATGAGTTATAACTTGTTGAAAGGTAAAAGAGGCATCATCTTTGGTGCGCTCAACGAACAGTCTATCGCATGGAAGGTGGCTGAACGCGCCGTAGAAGAGGGTGCAACCATTACATTGTCTAACACTCCGGTCGCTGTCCGTATGGGCGAAGTGGCTGCACTTTCAGAGAAGCTGCATTGTGAGGTGATTCCTGCCGATGCCACCAGTGTGGAGGATTTGGAGAATGTGTTCCGCCGTTCGGTGGAGATTTTGGGTGGAAAGATTGATTTTGTACTCCATTCTATCGGTATGAGTCCCAATGTACGCAAGAGACGTACGTATGATGACCTCGACTATGATATGTTGGGAAAGACGCTCGATGTGTCAGCCGTCTCTTTTCATAAAATGATACAAGCTGCCAAAAAGTTGGAGGCCATCTCTGAATACGGCTCTATTCTGGCATTGAGCTATGTGGCCGCCCAACGTACATTCTATGGCTACAACGACATGGCCGATGCCAAGGCCCTGTTGGAGTCTATAGCCCGCAGTTTCGGATATATCTATGGCCGCGAGAGCCATGTGCGTGTCAACACCATATCCCAGTCTCCCACGATGACTACGGCAGGTTCGGGAGTCAAAGGGATGGACAAGCTGTTCGACTTTGCCAATCGTATGTCGCCGTTGGGCAACGCATCGGCTGCCGAGTGTGCCGACTATTGCATTGTGATGTTCTCCGACCTGACTCGTAAGGTGACTATGCAGAACCTCTATCACGATGGCGGATTCTCCAGCGTGGGTATGAGTCTCCGTGCTATGGCTACCTACGAAAGGGGGCTTGAGGAATATATGGACGAGAACGGAAAGATTATTTACGGATAAAGACTCTCGACGACCGATGCGGCATTATCTTCACATCTTCATGACCCTGATGGCCTGTTGGGCTTTGGGTGCTTGCCAATGGAATGTCTCTCCTGACGGAAGGACAGGCAGGGCAGGGGAGGTGAAGGTGCACCGTTTTGACCGGTTGATGGAGGAATATGTGAAGAGCAACAGTTTCTCCACGTTGCAGAAGCTGAACACAGAATACCCGCAGGAGGTACGTTTCCTTATCGAAGACGTACTCTCCATCGGGTCGGTTCATGAAGAGGACATTCACCAGCGGTTGCGCGAATACTATGCGGATAGCCTGCTGCTGCAGTTGCGGCATGATGCCCTGCTGAAATTTGAGGATATGAGCGGTATCGAACGTCAGTTCAATCGGGCTTTCCGGCGGATGAAGCATGAACTTCCACAGATGGTAGTGCCGAAGGTCTATGCACAAATCTCGGCATTAGGCCAGTCGGTGGTAGTGGGCGACAGCATCTTGGGCTTCAGCATAGACAAGTATATGGGAGCCGACTATCCCCTGTATGAACATTTCTACTACGACTATCAGCGGCGCAGTATGTCGCCGGAACGCATCGTTCCCGAATGCCTGCGCTTCTACTTGCTCAGCGAATACCCTTTCCCTTGGGAGTGGCACCGTACACTGCTTGACCACATCCTCCATCAGGGAAAAATCCATTGGGTGGTTTCGCAATTGATGAAGACCTCTACGTTGGAGGAAGAGATGGGCTATACGGTCCAGGAAGGCTCTTGGTGTGCTGCCCGTCAGGACAGCATCTGGAACTGTCTGGTACAGTCGGGACAGTTGCATTCCACTGACCCCATGCTGGTGCGCATTTATTTGCAGCCGGCCGAATGTACTTATCCTTTGGGCAGTCAGTCTCCGGCGGAGGTTGGTGTATGGTTGGGAATGCAGATTATTGACCGCTATATGGCCGCAGACCGCGAGAAAACCATTGCCGACTTGTTGCGTGAGACCGACTATCGGGCTATATTGCGGAGCCTGAATTTGAAATACTGATTTCATCATTGTATAATAATAAGGTATAACGGATATATGGAAACTGCACTCTATCTGATTCCCGTCACATTGGGTGAAACACCCCTCGACAAGGTGCTTCCGGCCTATAATCGTGAGGTTATCCTCTCCATCAGGCACTTCATTGTCGAAGAGGTGCGTACGGCCCGGCGATTTCTGAAGAAGGTGGAGCCTTCCATTGATATTGATTCATTGACATTCTATCCGCTCAACAAGCATACGGCCCCTACTGACATCGCAGGTTATCTTCGTCCGTTGGCTGACGGTGAACCCATGGGGGTCATTTCTGAAGCAGGTTGTCCGGCTGTGGCAGACCCGGGTGCTGATGTTGTGGCCATTGCCCAACGTAAGGGGTTGAAGGTTGTGCCCTTGGTAGGCCCTTCCTCCATCCTGCTTTCTGTCATGGGGGCCGGATTCAACGGACAGAGTTTTGCCTTCCATGGTTATCTGCCCATTGAGCAGGCCGAACGTGTACGCACCCTCAAGCTGTTGGAGCAGCGTGCTTATGCTGAGCATCAGACCCAATTGTTCATTGAGACACCCTACCGCAACCGCCGTCTGTTGGATGAGATTCTGCGCACCTGCCGTCCGCAGACAAGGCTTTGCATTGCTGCCAACTTGACGTGTGAGGATGAATACATCCGTACACGTACAGTCAAAGAATGGCGCGGGAATTTGCCGGAACTTGAGAAAAAACCATGTATATTCCTGCTCTATAAAGGGTGACATACAAACTGCGTCGCAACCCGGAAATTAGGGGGAAATGAGTATCTTAAGATAAATGCCCCGAGAAGTTAAGATAAAGTGGGAAGTATCCTAATATACTTGGCCGATGAACCTATAATGCT
>CAZTPB010000116.1:0-6595 GCA_964614555.1 uncultured Bacteroides sp. | reverse complement strand
CCAACCTTATTAACCTTAAATCTAATACCATGAAAAACTTGATGCAAAGGTACGGTTTTTTGCGGAATCTGCAAAAGAAAAGCCCAATATTTTATGTTGTACAACATATTTTTTGACCTATATCAAGAGCCGTAGCGTTTTATCCCTTCTTTATCATCCGGTATTCTCTCGGCGAACGTCCCATTATCTGCTTGAACAAACGGGAAAAATAATAAGGGTCTTCGATGCCGACTTTATGGCACAACTGATTGACCCGCATATCGGTAAAATCCAACAGTTCACAAGCCATCTGGATACGCAGCTGGTTCAGATATGCCATAGGGCTCTGTGCTGTAAGTCCACAGAATATGGCCGAAAAGTGAGAAGGGGAATACCCGGCGAAAGAGGCGATTTCTGCCAACGTAATCTTGCGCTCGATGTTTTCCCGCATAAAATGCACGATGGAGTCCAAAAATCCTTTGTCCGGACAAGCCTCCGCGCTGCGGTATGTCTCCCAATAACACAACGACCCGAGAAAATGATGCATAAGCGAACTGACATAACGCAGATTGTCGCGACTATACCCCAGCTTAAGGGTCAAGAACATCTCTTCGAAAAGAGCTATCCGCTGATTGATACGGGACTTTGCCCCCGGATTGAGCGTCACAAGAGCCACTCCTCCCTCTATATAATCAGCAGCCAGATTCCCCTTAAAATGTATCCAATAAATGCTCCAAGGATTCTCTCTGTCCGCGCCATACTCATGAGGGACTCCGGCAGGCAAAACGATGAATTGGTTTGCCTTCACAGCATACCTCTTTCCGCCGACTACACACCAGCCTCCCCCATCCATGCAATAGATAAGCACATATTGGCTGATGCCTTCCCTACGGCTACGATAGTGATGGGCCGCGTGCGGATAACACCCCATATCCGTCACATGCAAGGCTGCAAGCAACGGGTCCTTCTCCATCTGCTCTACAATCATCCGCGGCAAAATGACAGCCCGCTCTCCTTTGAATCCATCTTTAAGTCTTGGCATCTCTCTCCTGATTGCTATTCTTTACTTTGCGGCAAAGATAGCATTTATTTTCCACATCAGCGGATAATCCATCTTTTTTCTTCTTCAATCTATCTGCCTGTCCATGGATAAAGCGTACTTTTGCAGCACTATAAGTTAATCAGAAAAATTTAAAATCATGAACAGACTGAATCAAAAGTTTATCTATTTTATCTGCCTCGTGTCGGCCATGGGCGGCCTGCTCTTCGGTTATGACTGGGTGGTGATTGGCGGTGCAAAGCCGTTTTACGAACTGTTTTTCGGCATCTCCGACTCACCGGTGATGCAGGGTATAGCCATGTCAACGGCACTGGTGGGTTGCCTCATCGGTGCGATGGTGGCGGGTGCTATGGCCGACAAGTACGGTCGCAAACCGTTGCTCATCTGGTCGGCGGTGCTCTTCACCGTGTCGGCGGTGGCCACGGGCGCGTTCAACGACTTTACCTTATTTAATATAGCACGCTTCGTCGGTGGTGTGGGCATCGGCATAGCTTCGGCCCTCTCGCCCATGTACATTGCCGAAGTGGCACCCACAGCGGTGCGCGGACGGTTGGTGTCGCTCAACCAAATGACCATCGTGCTGGGTATCTTGGGCGCACAGATATGCAACTGGCAGATTGCCGAACCGCTTCCCGAGTCCGTAGCCGCCATGCAAGTGTCGGGCGTAGCGGTGCAAGAGGCTATGGCTAATGCCTTTATCCTCGAATCATGGAACGGGCAGATAGGCTGGCGATGGATGTTTTGGGCGGAAGGTGTACCTGCGGCCCTCTTCCTGGTGCTGGCATTCTTCATCCCCGAAAGCCCGCGCTACATGGCCATGAAGGGCGAGGACAAGAAGGCTCTTGCCACCCTATCGATGATTGGTGGCGAGGAGTATGCCCGCGAGGAGCTGGCAGTCATCAACGCCACCCGTGCGGCCGAAGCCGAGCAGGCAGGACTGAAGACCCTCTTCACCCGCAAGTATGCGGCCGTGCTCACACTGGGTATCGTGGTGGCCGTCTTCCAGCAATGGTGCGGCACGAACGTCATCTTCAACTATGCGCAGGAGATTTTCTCTGCCGCCGGCTATAGCGTAGGCGACGTGCTCTTCAACATCGTCATCACCGGTGTGGCCAACGTCATCTTCACCATCGTGGCCCTCTTCACCATCGACCGTTGGGGACGCCGTTCGCTCATGCTCTTCGGAGCCTCATCGTTGGCCGTCATCTACCTTATCCTCGGCACCTGCTATCATCTGCAAATCACCGGTTTCTTCATGGTCATCCTCGTGGTGGCTGCCATCTCGGCTTACGCCATGACCCTCGGCCCCGTCACCTGGGTGCTGCTTGCCGAAATATTCCCCAACAAAGTGCGCGGTGTGGCCATGGCCACCTGCACCTTTGCCCTCTGGACAGGATGCACCACCCTCACCTACTCCTTCCCCTCGATGAATGCAGCCCTTGGCAGTAGCGGCACCTTTTGGATTTATGCCGCCATCTGCGCCGCCGGCTTCATCTACCTTTGGCACAGCTGCCCCGAAACGAAAGGTATCTCTCTGGAGGAATTGGAGAAGAAACTGGTGAAATAAATTCAATATAGGAACTGTATCTTTATAGGAAACTATAGGAAACTATAAAATCTAAAAAAAACAGCACAATGGTAAAAGCATGGAAAGAACAGGTGACCATCCCCACCTACGAAGTGGGAGCACCTGAGAAGAACCCTATATTCTTGGAGAACCGCGTCTATCAAGGCTCGAGCGGTGTGGTCTATCCCTATCCCGTCATCGAAAGTATCAGTGACGAGCGGGTGGACAAGGAATACAATGCCATCTATCTGGAAAACGAATACATCAAGGTGATGATTCTGCCCGAATTGGGTGGTCGCGTGCAGATGGCTTACGACAAGGTGAAACAACGCCACTTTGTCTATTACAACCACGTCATCAAACCCGCGCTTGTAGGTCTGGCCGGCCCTTGGATCAGTGGCGGCATCGAGTTCAACTGGCCCCAGCACCATCGCCCTTCGACCTATATGCCCGTGGATGCAAAGATTGAAGAGAACGCCGACGGCTCGGTCACCGTATGGGTAAACGAGATGGAGCGCATGTTCCATCAAAAGGGCATGGCCGGCTTCACCTTGCGCCCCGGCTGTGCTTACCTCGAGATTCAGGGAAGAGTGAGCAACCGCACACCTCTGCCGCAGACCTTCCTTTGGTGGGCCAACCCCGCCGTGGAGGTGAACGACCACTATCAGAGCGTCTTCCCACCCGATGTGAATGCGGTGTTCGATCATGGCAAACGGGCCGTCTCCTCCTTCCCTATCGCCACGGGTACATATTACAAGATGGACTATTCGGCCGGCGTTGATATCTCCAACTACAAGAACATCAAGGTGCCCACCTCGTACATGGCCGTGAACTCGAAGTACGACTTTGAAGGCGGCTATGAGAATGACACCAAGGGAGGTATGCTCCACGTGGCCAGTCACCACTTCAGCCCCGGCAAGAAGCAATGGACATGGGGCAATGGCGACTTCGGCCGTGCATGGGACCATTGCCTCACCGACGATGACTACGAAGGTGCGCCCGGCATCTTCCGCCCCTACATCGAGCTGATGGCGGGCGTCTATACCGAAAACCAGCCCGACTTCACCTGGCTGATGCCCTACGAGGAAAAGCAGTTTGTGCAATACTTCATGCCCTACCGCGAACTGGGCGTGGTGAAGCAGGCGACGAAGGATTTGATGATGAACATCGAAGCCGGTCAGCATGGCGAACAGCATCTGAAGGTCTATGCCACCTCATCCAGAAAGGTGCACATCACCGTCACAGAAAAGACGTTGGGCGTATATTATGACGAAACCGTCATCCTCACCCCCGAGGCGGTGCTGGATGAACTCATCGCCCCACACGAGCTGTACAATTTCTGTCAGGTCACCATCAGCGATGCCCAAAGTGGCAAATGCCTACTCACTTGGGAACCCGAGCCCGACGATATCCGCCCCATCCCCGATGCGGCCGAGGCAGCCCTACGCCCCGAGGAGATAAAGACCATCGACCAACTCTTCCTGACTGGTCTTCACCTCGAGCAGTACCGCCACGCCACCTGGTCGGCTCTCGACTACTACGAAGAGGCACTGCGTCGCGACCCGATGGACTACCGCTGCAACAATCAGATGGGCTTGTGGTACCTGCGCCGCGGACGCTTCGACAAGGCTGAGACTTACTTGCGCACCGCCGTCCGTGTGCTCCAGAAACGCAATCCCAATCCATACGATGGCGAGCCGCTTTTCTATCTTGCTCTCTGCCTGAAACTGCAAGGCAAGATGCAGGAAGCCTACCACTGGTTCTGGAAATCCACTTGGAACAAAGGATGGGCCGATGCCGGCTACTTCGAAGCCGCCTGCATCAGCACGGGCGAAGGTCGCTACGAGGATGCAATCGACGAGGTGGACCGCGCCCTCATCAGCAACAGCCGCAACCACAAGGCACGCGCCCTGAAGACCATTCTCTTGCGCAAAGCGGGAAAGAAAGAAGAGGCTCTTGCATGGATTAAAGAATCACTTGCCGTTGACCCCTTCAACTATGTGTGCCGCTATGAACAATATCTGCTCACACAAGATGAAGCCCTTCTTGGTGAGTTAAAGACCCTTTTGCGTCAATCGTGCCACAACTACGATGAATTGGCACTCGACTACAAACAGGCAGGACTCACCTCCGAAGCGCAAGCCATTTGGGAATTGGCCATCGAGGAGAATGCCATCAGCCCCATGACCTATTATTATATGGGCGACTATGAGAAGGCAGAGACTATCAGCCCCGACTATTGTTTCCCCAACTCACTCGATGCCATTGTGGCACTCACATCTGCCAAGACGTGCAATCCCCAAGCTGCCCGTGCCCCCTACTACCTCGGATGCCTCTACTACGACAAGCGGCAGTACGACCTTGCCTGTGAGAATTGGGAACTTTCGGCCGAACGCGACCCGCACTTCCCCACCGTGTGGAGGAATCTGGCTCTCTATTATTATAATAAGGAGAAGAACCGTCCGGAAGCCCTCGAGTACATGGAGCGTGCCTTCCACCTCGACCCGACGGACAGCCGCATCCTGATGGAAATCGACCAACTCTACAAGGTGACGGGCAAACCGCACGCCGAGCGTCTGGCTTTCCTTGAGCAATACCCTGCCCTGATTGCCGAGCGCGACGACCTGTTGCTGGAGCGGATTACCCTGCTCAACCAATTGGGACGCTACGACGAGGCAATGACTTTGCTCGACGGCCACATCTTCCACCCGTGGGAGGGAGGCGAAGGAAAGGTGCCTGCCCAATATCAATATGCCCGTGTGGAAAAGGCAAAACAGCTACTTGCCGTCTGTCGGCCAGGTAGTCTTTCTGTTGAATGTCCGGTCGGCCGAGATTCAATCTCGGCCAAGACAGAAGCAACCAAGATGGAAACCGCTCTCCGCCTCCTGCAAGAGTGTCTCACCTATCCCCACCACCTCGGTGAAGGGAAGTTGCACGGTGCACAGGAGAACGACTTCTACTACTTCCTCGGTTGTGCCCACGAGCAACTGGGCGACATGGAGAAAGCCCGCGAATGTTGGGAGCAGGCCACCTACGGCTCCACCGAACCGGCCGCAGCCATGTACTACAACGATGCCAAGCCCGAGAAGATATTCTACCAAGGGCTGGCTCTGCTGAAGTTGGACCGCACCGACGAGGCACGTGGCCGCTTCTACAAACTGGTGAACTATGGCAAACAGCATATCTTCGAGCCGCAGATGATGGACTACTTCGCCGTCTCCCTGCCCGACCTCCAGATATGGGACGGCGACCTCAACGAGAAGAACCGCATCCACTGCCTCTTCATGCTCGCCCTCGGCTACACCGGTCTGGGTGACAAGGAGAAAGCCGAGCGCTACCTCCGCGAAGTGGAACAAATGGATATCAATCACCAAGGAGTGCAAGCACTCCGTTCGCTCATTTAACCAGATGGACAAATCGAAAATATCTTATCAATGACAAGCCTTTTTTGAAACTTTGTTCGGCCATCTTACATTATTTTACTATTTTTGCGGGTAAGACTGTAATTTAAACTTTATAATACACATGATGACGACTATCAAATCTTTTATCACAGGCTGTCTTTTATGTCTTGCCATGACAACTGCAGCGCAACAGACAGAGAGTTTCTCGGGTAATGTAATTGCTGACGAAGGGGCTTGGTGCTGGTTTGCAGACCCGCGTGCCATACATTACCAAAGTGCCGATGGCGAAATCAATGCGGCATATATCGGATATATCGATGTCCATGGAGCAATCAAGGCTTCGCAGGTTGACTTCAAGGCCGATGCCGACGGAGTGCAGCAGGATGTACTCGTGCGTTCACGTTTCCAACCCGACGACCATAACAATCCGACATTCCTTGTTCTTCCTGACGAGCGAATCATGATATTCTATGCACGCCATACCGATGAGCCACGTTTCTATTATAGGATATCAACCAAGAAGGGTGACATCACATCGCTCGGCGAAGAACATGAAATCAAGGTGGCCAACAACACCACCTACCC
>CAZTPB010000115.1:0-6636 GCA_964614555.1 uncultured Bacteroides sp. | reverse complement strand
AAGTTCAACCCCTTCTTCATCCCCAAGATGATTGCCGACATCGCTTCCGGACAGATTTCCATCATGTACGGATTCCATGGTCCCAACTATACCACCACATCGGCTTGTGCCTCTTCATCCAACGCCATTGCTGACGCGTTCAACCTCATCCGTCTGGGTAAGGCCACAGCTATCGTCACCGGTGGTGCCGAGGCCGCCATTTTCCCCGCAGGTGTGGGTGGTTTCACCGCCATGCACGCCCTCTCGACCCGCAACGACGACCCGCAGACGGCCAGCCGTCCCTTCAGCGCCAGTCGTGACGGTTTCGTAATGGGAGAAGGTGCCGGATGCCTCATCCTTGAAGAGTTGGAACATGCGAAGGCTCGCGGTGCAAAGATTTATGCCGAACTGGCCGGTGCAGGTATGTCGGCTGACGCTCATCACCTGACGGCTTCTCATCCCGAAGGATTGGGAGCCAAACTGGTCATGCAGAATGCATTGAGTGACGCCAATCTGAAGCCCGAAGAAATTGACTACATCAATGTGCACGGAACATCAACTCCCGTGGGTGATGTATCAGAATGCAAGGCCATCAAAGACGTATTCGGCGAACATGCCTACAAGCTCAACATCAGTTCTACCAAGTCCATGACCGGACATTTGCTGGGAGCTGCCGGAGCCGTAGAGGCCATCGCTTGTACGTTGGCGGTGAAGAACGACATCGTCCCTCCCACCATCAACCATACCGAAGGAGACAACGACGAGAACATCGACTATGCGATGAACTACACCTTCAATAAGGCGCAAGAACGTACAGTCAATGCAGCTTTGTCGAACACCTTTGGATTCGGTGGGCACAACGCATGTGTAATCCTCAAGAAATACATTGACTGATTGTGTTTCTGAGTGACAATATCCTAATGCCTATAAGACTCCTTTTCCGTAAGGACAGGGAGTCTTATTTCGTTTTACGCCGCATCCTCGGCTTCTATCCGCGAAAAATCAACTATTACAACCTGGCCCTCATGCACAAATCGATGCATATGCGCACGGACGGAGGAAAGCTGATAAACAACGAACGGCTGGAATTTTTGGGAGATGCCATCCTGGGAGCTGTGGTGGGCGATGTCGTCTATCACCACTTCGAAGGAAAGCGCGAAGGATTCCTCACCAATACCCGTTCGAAAATCGTGCAGCGCGAAACCCTCAACCGTGTGGCAGTGGAGATAGGGCTGGACAAACTCATCAAATGCTCGTCGCCCACATACAGCCACAACAGCTATATGTGCGGCAATGCCTTTGAGGCTTTCATAGGCGCCATCTATCTGGACAGAGGATACGGATATTGCGCCAAATTCATCCGCAAACGTATCCTGCACAAGCTGATAGACCTTGACAAAGTAGCCAAACAGGAACTGAACTTCAAGAGCAAAATCATCGAATGGTGCCAAAAGAAGCACTTGAATGTCCGCTTCGAACTCGTCAGCCAGCACCGTGTCCGCTGCGAAGCATACAGCCCTGTTTTCGAAACCCGCCTGATGCTGGAAGGCATCGTCTGCGGCGAAGGGACCGGCTACAGCAAAAAGGAAAGCCAGCAGAAAGCTGCCGATATGGCACTGAAACGCATCAAGAACGACAAGGAGCTGATGAAGCTGGTGTTTGAAGCCAAAGCACTGCGTGAGAATCCGCCTGCACCCAGGGTGGAAGAGGAGGAATCCACCCTGCCTGAAAGCCCGGAAATGCAACCGGAAGAGTTCCTTGTGGAACAACCTATGGAGCAGCCGGCAGAAATACCCGAAGAGCAATTCTGAAAGCAACCTTTATACCACCTTTTTTTTGAAAAACTTATGAAACAACGTCTTACTGTCCTTTCTGCCGCCATGCTCTGCCTGGCAGCATGTGCACAGCCACAACAACCGCAGATGCAAAACGCATCCCCCGCCCATACGGTCCCGACAAGCAACCCCACCGTGCCTACCGAAGTAGAATTTGCCGGTGAACGGACAGACCTCCGCCGGGCCGACCTGCGCGAACGAATGGACCGCGAGCTTGTCACCTTCTCCTACGGACATACCAACACCATGCTGATGATCAAACGGGCCAACCGCTATTTCCCGATTATCGAACCCATCCTGAAGGAGTGCGGCGTACCCGATGACCTGAAATACCTGATGGCCATCGAAAGCAGTGTGGACATATGGGCACTCTCACCGGCCAAAGCTGCCGGACTGTGGCAATTCATGCCCGCTACAGGCAAAGAATACGGATTGGAGGTGAACACCCATGTAGATGAAAGATACCACGTGGAAAAGGCCACAAAAGCCGCCTGCGCCTACCTGAAAGAAGCATATGCCAAGTATGGCGACTGGCTGACTGTGGCAGCCAGCTACAATGCAGGACAAGGAAGAATCTCCTCGGAACTGGAAAAACAGCAGGCACATACGGCCATGGACCTCTGGCTGAACAAAGAGACTTCGCGCTATATGTTCCGCATATTGGCAGCCAAACTGGTATTCGCGTCGCCACAAAGCTACGGATTCAGGCTCCGTGCCTGCGACCTTTACCCCGTATTGCCTACCCGACCGGTGGAGGTAAAGGCCACCATCGCCAACCTGGCCGACTTTGCCCGTCAGCACAACATCCCCCTATCTTTGCTGAAAGAGGCCAATCCTTGGCTGCGCAGCCACACACTGCCCGTGGCAAACGGGCGGAAATACACCCTGCAAGTGCCTGTCGCAGAGGGATGGGCCTATGACCCGACGGCCACCGTGCCCCACGAACGGAGCTGGGTAGTGGAAGAGTAGCTGTTTACCGGACGGTGACAGTATCCAGGCTGTCGGCCCATGTCTGCAAACGCTCGTACTCCTCTTTCGTCAGGCGCATGAACGACCCGTGTTGGGGAGCTTCTACCCCTTCGATGTTTTGTGGCGAAGAGAAGTTGCGCATATACCCGTCGGCCTTGCAGATGCGGTAATTCCGCGGTTTGCTGCTATATTCGATGTAGGCGATGCGCCATGTGCTGTCGCCTACCAGCTGGAAGGCCGATGCTCCCTCGCATTTCTTTTTTCCTTCGAAATCGACATAGTCGTCAGACACAGGCTCCGGCCATCCCCCGGTAAGCTTCCTGGAAGTGGTGGTGAAGATGCCCGGTGTGCCGCCCTCCTTCTTTATCATCATGTGGTAGAGCCCGTCGGCAGGCACGTAGTTGATATCCGCATCGATGGTGGCATATCCCCAATCGAAGAGAAGTTGCGGCTTGGTCAGACGGGTGAAGGACTCATCGGCATAAGAGTAATACATACGGTCGTAGGCTTCCTCGGCACGATTCCACATCGAGTAGTAAATCATGTATCCTCCCTTCTTTCCATCAGCCCATTGGTAGTTGCGGTCCCAAATGATTTGAGGTGCCCATACACGGTTGATGGTACTCCAGTCCTTATACACATCGGGCGACTCGGGGTCGCAGAAGATGGAAGCCCCCTTGCGGTAATCGAAGGTGACGGACTCCCAATGGATAAGGTCGTCGCTGGTGAGCAAATCGATGCCGTAGTTGTCCCAATCGGCCACCTTGCCCAATTCCCGCCGGCTGCTCACACGCATATCGGTAGTGACCATCAGGTATCCCTTCCCGTCGTGCCGGCGTGTGATGTAAGCATCACGCTGTCCGCCTTCGATGCGTGCATGTTGCTTCACATCCATGATGGGGCCGCCATTGAGAAGGTCGTGGAAGTGCTGTCCGTCGCGGCTGAGGGCATAAGCCGTCCATTCCCCCCGTCCGCTCATGTGGCAATACAAGTAACCGTAATCACCCGTCTGGTAGTTTCCGGGATGGTGCTTGGTGTACCAGGCCGGATATTTGTCGAGCAACTCCTGCACGTCGGTGCTCAGCCAGGTGTATCCGTTGCGACGGTCGTAGCTGATGTCGGCATAATTGTCGTGCTTTTTGCCATCACGGTCGCCAAAGTAGGGCTTTTCGGTCTCCAAGTCATAGTTACGTGCCCACAGGAGCGGCGCACCGGCATCGGGCACAAGGCGACGGTCCTTCTTTCCGTCCGCATTGGTATAAGTCTCGTGCCGGTAACCTCTGATGGCATGATTGCGCAACCACTCCACGGCACACTCCACGGCATTCGTCACTTCGCGGGAAGGCTTCTTTATCCCCATGAGCAATTCTACCAGATCAGCGGTCTCCTTACATCCTGTGAACGAAGGGAACTCGTAAGCACGTGCCTGTACGGGCTCCAAGGTCTCGAAATGGTGTTGCTGGCACCACACGGTAGGGCGTCCGTCCTTGACAATCTGAGTATTGACAATGCATCGGATGGCCTTGTCGTATGAGGCTTTTGCCCGTCGGATGTCTGCATCCGACAGTTCCAATGCGTCATAAGGAGCCTTGTCTCCCTCGGCCAGATCGCGCATCAGCTTGATGACGTTGCTCATGGCATCGTCGTTGTAGGTGATATGCACCGAATAATCGGGCCCGTTTTTGCGGGGTTTCTTCAGCGGGTAGTATTGCGGCCATCCGCCGTTGTCGTATTGTGCTTCCAACAAAAATCCGAACCCGCGCATGAACGCTTCACGGTAGAGCCGGTCGCCCGTAGCCTTATACATTTTGGCAAGGAAGAGCAGCTCGATGGTCGTGCTCATGTTGTCGATGGTAGAACCTATGCCCTCCTCCGAAGCCATCATCCGACGGATACCGGCCCGCTCAGCCCACTTCTTGGCATCAGGCGTCTGATGCCAATTCTGATTCTTGGCCCATCCGCCACTCGGGAACTGGTAAGCCAACACACTGTCGGCCACGGTACGTGCCTCGGGGGTCTTATACCAAGCTTCGGGCATCCCGCGGGCTATGTCGCGGAAAGAGGCTTCCGCTACGGGTTTATTCACCTTCTTTTTGTTTGAGATATTCTGTGCGGCAACGGGAACTATTCCCGCAACAAGCATCGTGCCGATTGCCAGCAGACAGGTACAGATAGTTCGTCTGTTCATGATAGGGGACATTTTTGAAATATTGTTCTTTTATTTGAATTCACGTTCTATGAGGTGTGCCGGAACGGCGTTCCGGCAGCGGTATCTTAATCCTACTCTTCGTAGCTTTTCTTCTCTGTCAGCACTCCATCACCGGCTTCGTGACGGATGTAGTCGGAGGCCGCATCTGTGACAACAAGCACGATGTCCTTGCCGATGCCGGCTTGAGCAGGCACAAATTCGGTCACACGATGCTTGCACTCACCGATGTAACTGTATTCACCTGTAGCAGGACTGTACCACCAAGCCTTCTTGCATTCCCCCGAAATCTTGGTAAGGTCAACCGACATGGGGCGACCCGTGTAGTTGTAAACCAAGAGATAGTCAGAGCCGCGAGTGGCAACCAGGCGATTGTATCTCTTGACAACCAACGAAGAATCGGCCGGCACGATTGTACCGGCTGGGGGAAGCTGGTCTTGAGGTGTTTTTACGACAGGGAGTGAACAGCTTTCAGCCTGCAAGCTGTCGTTGGCGGCTATCACCGACTGGTCGGGTATCCGCTCCTCATAAGGGAAGGTGAGCATCAGGTGCTTCAAATGCTGCATCTGGCTGAATCCGGGAAAATCGAGTGCCTCCCACCAAGGAGTGTCAGCAAAATAGGCAGGTCCGTAGCCCGGACGGTAGAACTGCATGATGTCGTTGCAGCCATAAGTGTGTCCGCAGGCTCCTGCAAAGACTGACCAATAGGCATAACGGCGCACATCGGCCGCCTGCCAGCGCGGCTCGGTGCCGTGATGCAAACCCTGTGGGATGTTTTCATAGGAAGGTTCGCCATCGAGCACCGGCTTCAGCGGGCTGACGGCCAACGACTGCTCCACGTAACGCCAGCCGTCCTCCTCGGTGTTGTCGGGGATAGGATAGTCCTTGTTGCCCATGCGCTGTCCATAGCGCCGGTGTCCGCTCTGGAACATATGGAAATCGATCCACTCTGCCGCGGGAAAAAACTGCGACGAGCAGGTACGGCCTCTCGGGTGAAAGGTCATCAGGTGTCCGGTGTCGATGCTCCGGATGGTGCGTGCCAACGTCTCCCACACTCCGGGTTTGATGTCACCTTGTATGTCTCCACCGATAATCCACACGATGTTGGGCGCATCCTTGTAACGGTTGGCCAGGAAAGTGCCGTATTTTACGGCCTCTTCCTCCGTCATCTGCCCGCTCTTCACCAATCCGCCCCAAATGCAGACCATACCTATATATATGCCGTTGCGTCCGGCTGTTTCCACAATGTAGTCCATGTGGTCCCAATAGCCATATACTCCGGGGCGGTCGATGCCCCCGAAGTCATAGCCGGAAGGGTGCGACGACGCTCCATAGACATTGTAGGCCGGCACCCCGTTGATGGTCTGCACCTGCACCACGTTGTAACCGGCCTTGGCACAACGGCTCAGATAGAAGCCCACCTCATCACGATTGAGGCGTTCGGGCATCAGCCAGCCGGTGTCCCCCTGCCAGAAAAAAGGTTTGCCGTTGGCATGCACCAGATAGCGTTGGTTATCACTGACGCGGAGGGGGCCGTTCTTCCAAGGTATATCCGGTCCGGCAGTCAAAGACAAGGCGCTAAGGACCAAAAGAGTGAGCATCGAGAAGAATCTTTTCATGATGTGTTTTCTGAACTGATGTGCAAAG
>CAZTPB010000114.1:0-6709 GCA_964614555.1 uncultured Bacteroides sp. | reverse complement strand
CGCAAGGTGGTGACGGGCGAAAAGAGCCTCTGCCTGCACGATACTATACCATTCACAAGAAGAGTATATCAGGTGGTGAAGTCACGCCCGAACATTCCGCTGGAGAAGGGAACGTACAGTCTTTCTGCCATGGTGCGCACAACAGGAAACGTCACACAGGCACTCATGTATGCCGAAGGGGCACAGGATGGTGGAGTATCCGTTAGCATCACTCCCACCAACAATGAGTGGAAACGCATTGAAGTCCCCTCATTCACTGTCCAAAGTGACAGTATCGAAGTCGGCTTCATCGTCAAAGGCGAAGCCGGTGCCCGTTTGCTTGTCGATGATGTGGAGATGAAGAGAAAGTGATAAATATATTTTAGGCACGGATTTCGCGGATTACACGGATTATTTTCAAGTCCTCTTGTGTCTTTGCGTCTCTGTGTTCTAAATAAAAACAATATAAATCCGTGCAATCCGCGCAATCCGCGCCTAAGCAACACAAATATATGAAAAAAAGTATTTCCCTCCTGCTGGCTCTTGCCGGCACCCTGAGCCTGAGCGCACAGAACACCTACGAGTTGACCGAACCGGCCACACCCAAACAGATACACACAGGACACTTGAAACTGGGCGGTACTGCCCCCGACGGTCGCCGCATGGAGGTGAACAGCTACTACGTGACTGAAAACGGACGACCGATGATTCCTGTTACCGGTGAATTCCACTACAGCCGCTTTCCCCGCGAACAGTGGGAGGAGTCGGTGCTGAAGATGAAGGCCGGCGGCCTCACTGTAGTACCTATCTATGTCTTTTGGAACATGCACGAAGAGCAGGAAGGCCAATTCCGCTGGGACGGTAATCTGGATCTGCGCCACATCGTGGAACTGTGCAAAAAGCACGGCTTGAACGTCATCGTGCGTATAGGCCCCTTTTGCCACGGTGAGATACGCAACGGAGGACTCCCCGACTGGCTCTTCACCAAACCTTTGGAAGTACGTTCAAACGATGCCAGCTACCTGAAGTACGTAGAACGCCTCTATGGCGAAATCGGCCGTCAATTGAGCGGTCTGTATTATAAGGATGGGGGTCCCATCATAGGCATCCAAATTGAAAACGAGCACCAACATAGTGCCGCCCCTTGGGCCATCAACTATCCGGATGAAGCCCCCGACCACACCAGTGCTACCTATGACAAAGACTTCACGATGGTGGGTGTAAGCGAGCAGAACCAGCAAATCACCACCGCCGAACTGGGCGAACAACACATGCTCACTCTCAAGCGAATGGCCGAGAAAGCAGGTATGGTGACCCCACTCTACACCGCTACGGGCTGGGGTAACGCAGCCGTCATAGGCAACGAAGCCATCCCCGTGACCGCGGCCTATACCTACCCCTTCTGGGCGCGGCCGTCAATGTCGCCCTTCTGTCTCTTCAAGGACATACAGCACGAGCCGGACTATTCGCCCGTGCGCTACAACACCGACCTCTACCCCTCGTTCTGTGCCGAGATGGGCGTGGGCATACAGATGATTTACAAAAGCCGTCCTGTAATTGATGCCCGTGCCGCTGAAGCACTGATGGTACGTACCCTCGGTTCGGGAGCCAACTGCATAGGTTACTACATGTATCACGGAGGTTCCAATCCCCGACGCACCGGTGGCGGATTCTTTGCAGACGAACCCATGGGCATTCCCAAGATAAACTACGACTATCAGGCACCTATCGGCGAGTTCGGCCGTGTACGCGACTCATACAACTACCTGCGCATCCTGCACACCTTCATCCGAAACTTTGGTCACCAGCTGGCTCCGATGGAGACCGTCCTGCCCGAAGGATACCGAAACATCAAGCCCGGCAACCACGAGACATTGCGCTTTGCTGCACGCATGAAGGAGGGAAGCGGATTCCTCTTCATGACCAACTTCCAGGACCACGACACGGCACGCATCGACCAGACCGACCTGCAAATCAAGCTGAACCTGAAAGATGAGACGCTGACCATCCCTGCCAACGGCACTTTCACTTTGAAAAAAGATGCCAGTGCCATCCTGCCTTTCAATTTCGACATGGAAGGCGCACGCCTGAAATATGCCACCGCACAACTTCTGGCCAAACTGGAAGACAATGGGCGCACACACTACATCTTCTTCGCCCCTGACGGATTCAGCCCCGAATATCTCTTTGAAAAGGGAACCGTAAAAGGAGGCAAACTCCGCTTCACTCCCACTCCGGGAACAAAAAGTTCTTTCCGGCTGACAACCTCCAAAGGGGAAAAGCTGACGATTACCACCCTCACCCGCCAACAGGCTCTGAACACCATGCAATTGGAAGACGGACGACTACTCATCACCGATGCCACCGTATTGCCGGAGAAAGACAAGCTGACATTCCTCAGTGTGGGGCATCCCTCTGTAGAATATATCCTCTACCCCTCTAAACAAGGTTGGAAGCCCCAAATGGTGAGTGTGGAACCCGTATTCCCAAAAGTTGAATGGAAAAAAGTGGGCGGCCAGCGCATCACCGTACAGCCCGAACAACCCGCTGTGCCGCAGGTGAACGACTATTTTCTCGACATTGACTACACAGGCGATGTGGCCATGGCCTTCATCGGCGACGACATCGTACTCGACCATTTCTGGTACGGAGCACCGTGGAGTATCGGACTCAAGCGCTTCAAGCGACAACTGGAACAGCACGGTGAGATGACCTTCTACTTCCGCCCCCTTGCCAAAGAGGCTCCCTTCATCAAGATGGGCGGTGTGCCCGAATCAGCTTTCCCCGACTTCGGGGAACAATCCAGTGTGCTCCGCATCAACAGCGTGAATCTTGTGCCGGAATATAAGATAGAGATCAAACTATAAAGAACGCATCGACATGGAAATAAAAAAAATAACGACGTTCTGCTTTTCGCCCACAGGCACATCCTACCGCAATATGATGGCTGTGGCGAATGGTATGGCAGCCCAAGAAGTGAACCTGCGCGACTATACGCTCGTACATAACAATGAAACCAAGTACGATGAACCATTGACAGCCGAAGACATCGCCATATTCTCCGTTCCCGTCTATGGAGGACACGTTGCTCCTATCGCACTCAAACGCATGGCAACAGTCAAAGGCAATCAGACACCGGCCATCCTGCTGGTGACGTATGGGAACCGCGATTTTGAAAAAGCATTGTCTGATCTGGAAAGTTTTGTCACCGAACGCGGTTTTCAACCCGTTGCAGCCGGTGCCATGATAGGCGAACACTCCTACAGCAACGGTACATATCCAATAGCTACAGGCCGTCCCGATGCAGAAGATTTGGCCTCTGCAGAAAACTTTGGCCAAAGAATAGCAGACAAACTAAGGAAAGAGCCTCAAAGCGAATGGGGCATCAATATAGCTGCTGATATGCCCAAAGTGGATACACCTGAGACAGCCCGTCGGGCTTTCATCCAGTTTGTACAAGAGTATAGCCTGCAACAACAGAACAATCCTGTAAAGGTGTATCCGATAACCGATTCCAATCGGTGTACCCACTGTGGAAATTGCGTGAAAAGCTGTCCCACACAGGCTATCCTTGCAGGACACGAAGAGGAGACTGACACCACACACTGCATCCGCTGCTGTGCGTGCGTGAAGGGATGTCCTACGGAAGCACGCACCTTACATTCCCCCTTTTCCAAGCCTTTGTCCGAGAACTTTCAAATGCGTCGGAAAGCATTATATCTTTGTTAATTCATTGGAAATTCAAAGAATAATGTGTATCTTCGCGCCGCAAACGAAAGAAATTATCTAAATTCTATAACTTTAAAAACTATAATTTATGTTTGAAGGACAACCTAAAGGGCTATGGGCCCTCGCGCTTGCAAACACGGGAGAACGCTTCGGCTACTACACCATGTTGGCGGTGTTTGCTCTGTTTTTACGAGCCAATTACGGACTTGATGCCGGTTGGGCAGGAGAAATTTACAGTGATTTCTTGATGTTGGTATATTTCTTCCCACTTATTGGTGGATGGATGGCCGACAAATTCGGATTCGGCAAAATGGTAACCATCGGTATCCTCATAATGTTCTTTGGCTATCTACTTTTGTCTATACCATTAGGAGGAGACACTCTGGCACTTGTGGTTATGCTGGCAGCATTGGTTTTCATAGGTTTCGGTACCGGACTGTTTAAAGGAAATCTACAGGTAATGGTTGGAGACCTTTATAATGCCCCACAATACAAAGACAAGAGAGATTCTGGTTTCTCTATTTTCTATATGGCTATCAATATTGGTGCACTCTTTGCTCCTACTGCGGCTATTGAAATCATGAAATGGGCACAGACTGAATTGAATGTCTCTGTAAACGACTCTTATCACTTCGCTTTTGCCGTAGCATGTGCATCACTGATTCTTTCTATTGCCATATATTACATATTCCGTCCGACTTTCCGCCATGTTGAGGGTGAAAAGAAAAAAGACAGTAACAAAACTGCTGCTGCATCCAATGAAGAAGAGCTGACACCACAAGAAACCAAGCAACGCATCATAGCCCTTTGTCTGGTGTTCGCTGTAGTCATTTTCTTCTGGATGGCCTTCCACCAAAACGGTCTTACATTGACTTACTTTGCGGATGAATTTACTGCCACGAAATCTACCGGTATCGAAGCTATGACATTCAATGTATGGAATTTGGTTTGCATCATTGTAATGGTGTATGCCGGTTTCTCTTTGTTCCAAAGTAAAGCAGGAAAAACTAAAGCCATATCAGCAGCAGTGCTTTTGGCAGCATTAGCGGTACTCATAATCCAATATTTCAACTTAGGCGATTCTGTATCAATTTCTGCTCCCATTTTCCAACAGTTCAATCCTTTCTACGTTGTAGCATTGACTCCCGTGTCTTTGGCCATATTCGGTTCTTTGGCACGTAAGGGAAAAGAGCCATCAGCTCCACGTAAGATTGCATATGGTATGTTGATTGCTGCCGTTGGATTCGTCATCATGGCTATGGGGTCTATTGGATTGCCAATGCCACAAACCGAAATTGTAGATGGAAACGAAGTAGCAGTACACGTAGCAGATGTGACACCACAACTGCTTATCTACACTTACTTGGTATTGACCTTTGCAGAATTGTTACTGTCACCTATGGGAATTTCGTTTGTTTCAAAGGTTGCTCCTCCGAAGTTGAAAGGTTTGATGATGGGAGGTTGGTTCGTCGCAACCGCTATTGGAAACAAACTGGTTGGAGTAGGCGGTTACCTGTGGGGGAATATTCCTATGTGGGCTGTTTGGACTGTGTTCATTGTCCTCTGCATACTCTCAGCCATCTTCATGTTTGCGATGATGAAGCGTCTGGAGAAAGTAGCCTGACTCCATATACCTTAATACATATAAGGAACATTATCATCAAATGAGGGCGTGTCAAAAATTGGCACGCCCTTGTTGTGTCTTATAGAGGAACTTTTGCCACACACCCCACTTTTATGCAGCTAAATGCATGAAAATAGGGAGAATTTCACTACATCCGGAAGTGTATTACGATATACAGGCAGACATCTGACATAGGTGTCGGCAGAAGGTTAGTTTTAGGTGAAACAGTTCTTTTTACTATAATATTTTGCACAAAACAGACATTTTTGTGCAAAAATATGCTATTGATAAGAATAAATGTTGTATCTTTGCCACCGATTTTTAACTAAATAGGTTTAAGAATGAATAAAAAGTTATTAATTGGTGCAACCGCACTAATCGTTTCAACCTCAACTTTTGCAGGAGGTCTTTTGACAAACACGAATCAGAACGCAGCTTTCTTGCGCAATCCCGCACGCGACGCAGTCATTGCTATCGACGGTGTTTATAGTAACCCCGCCGGTATCGCTTTCCTTCCCGAAGGCTTCCACTTCTCGCTGAGCTGGCAGGCAGCCTGGCAGAAGCGTGAGATTACTTCCACTTTCCCCAGTTATGCTTTGAACACGGCCAATCCCGGTATAGGAACCAAGGAGTTTGTCGGTAAGGCCAAAGCTCCCGTCATCCCCTCTTTCCAAGCAGCCTACGTGTTCAACGACAAGTGGTCAGTATCTGCCCAGTTTGCTATCGGTGGTGGCGGTGGAAAGTGCGAGTTTGACGAAGGCCTCCCGATGTTTGAGAAACTGATTGGCGGACAGTTGGCTACCGCCGGTGCCACATCCTATTCACTCAACCAGAATCTGACCGGTGAACAATATTTCTATGCATTCCAATTGGGAGGCACCTACAAGATAACAGACAAGGTATCTGTATTCGGAGGTGTGCGTGGCGTATTGGCCGACTGTGGTTATTCTGCCTCCATTTCAAATGTAATGGCCAACGGAATGGGAGCATCCGCTTATTTGGGTGCAGTGTCGCAGCAAGCCGCTGATGCAGCTGCGCAATATGCCGCTGCCGGAATGAATGAGATGGCCGCACAGTATCAGGCTGCCGCACAAACCGCCGGTACTTATGCAGCCCTTCTGAAGGATGACATTACCCTTGATTGTATGCAAAGCGGTTTTGGCATCACTCCCATCATTGGTGTAGATGTGAATCTCGGTAAATTGAACTTGGCTGCCAAGTATGAATTCCGCACAAAAATCAATTTGGAGAACGATTCTGACAACAGTTTTGCAGTGGATGCCCTGATGCCCCAATATGCCGACGGTGTAAAGAACCGTTCTGACATCCCTGCCCTGCTGACGATAGGTGCACAATACTCCATCCTGCCCTCCCTGC
>CAZTPB010000113.1:0-6790 GCA_964614555.1 uncultured Bacteroides sp. | reverse complement strand
CAGCGCAGAACAGCGATGCCGCCAGTACGAGCATCGTCTTCTTCATCTTGTTAAAAATTCGCATATTTGTTTTGTTTTAATTCATGGTTCTGTGTTTTTCTCATGTTACACGCTTGTCGTCCCCCCAGAACCGTTCAAGAGCGGCAAGCGTGTCAATAGGTTTGTCTGTTATCTGTCCGTGTTTGTTTTTGAGTTACGTTCTTATTTTGTTTCAAGATAACATTCATCAGGAACATACACCGCTGCCTGAGGCAGACGATGTGACACATTTTCGATAATTTGGGCAAATATAGACAAATATTGAATAACTTGTATCTTTTTTCTTAAAAAACAATTGATATATGTCAAAAATCCGACTTTTTAAGAAAAAAGAAAGCGGATAAAGCAAGCAACAAAGCCAATATGTAACTGTAGCAGCGATTCTTTAGAGAGGCTGGGATACCTGTTGTTTTTTTAGGCGGATGATGGCACGCGGATGACGCAGATGGAGCAGATGACCGCGGATGAAAAATTGCCATGCGGAACGGAATTTTTAGGCACGGATGACACGAACGGGTTATCCGTGCAATCCGTGCCTAAAAGACAACTTACCGTTTCACCACCTTGCGGGTGACGGTGCCACAATCTGTGGTGACACGCACAAGGTAGATGCCCTGCGGCCATGAGGTGGCATCGAGCTGTGCAGCACCACCAACGGCTGTGACAGCTGCCACTGCTGCACCATCCAACCCATAGACGGCGATGCCGGCCGAAGACGCTGCCGGCCACTCGATATCCAGGCTATGCTCTACGACGGCAGGCACACGGATGGCGGCCAAAGCCGTCTCTCCGATGGCTGTAGGACGGGCCAATGTGACATACTCCTTGAACTCGTAGCCACGGAAAGTGGTGTAGAGATAGACCATGCCATAGCCCGTATCCGGCAGTGCATAGCCCGAAACATCCACCGTGCGGCCGGTGCCGATGAGCAGGGTGTCGCCCAGCATCCAGCGGTAGCCGTCATACTCCATGCCGGCATCGAGTGTCCACGAGTCGGTGTTCTCGCTCACCTTGCGGAGCATACGGCCCAAGTGATAGCCGAAGTAGAAGCCCGTGTGGGTGGGCTGGTTGTAGGCCACGTTCTGATAGGCCACGCTGCTGCGATAGACGGGGTCTTCGAGGAAGGTGTGGAAGCGGTATTTCACCGTGTCGGTGTTCAGGAAGAGGCGCAGGGCCGTGTTGTCGGTAGTGCGCACCAGCAACTCTTCGCGCCAGTCGCCATAGAGGTCGGCCACCAGGCAGGGGTTCGACTTCGTGCCGTTGTTCGACGAGCAGTCTTTTGCGGTAAACAGGGTGGCATACGATTTCTTGTCGGAAGTGTTGTAGCGGGTGATGCTGACGCCGTCCTGGAGGTTGCGCAGGAGCTTGCCGTCCCACCAGCAGGCCATGTTCATGGAGACTCCTCCGGTAGAAGAGGTGACAAGCGAACCGTCGGCAGCAAGGATGCCTCCCGAACGGCTCGACCACATCTCCACACCCGGATAGTCGGGGTCGATGTCGGCTGCCATGCAGCGGCCCACATCGTCGCTACTCTTCACCTGCTTGATGATTTTGCCTGTGGCGGCATCGCGGAAAGTGGAGCCATCGGACTTGTTCTCGTGGCAGGCCCACACGGCCAAGGCACCCGAAGCGGGGTCGAAAACAGTCATGTGTATGGCATCGCCGTGCCCCAACTTGGTGTTGTAGAGCGGTTTGCCGGTGTGGTCAATCGTCAGCGAGCCATAGACAATCTCGTCGCATCCGTCGCCATCGACATCGCCCACGCGGAGGTTGTGGTTGCCCTGTCCGACGCAGGTTGAATAGCCCGAATTGGAGTCGAACGTCCATTTATGGGTCAAGGCCTCACCGTCCCAGTCCCAAGCGACAAGCACCGTGCGGGTGTAGTAGCCGCGGCACATCACCACACTGGGGCGCTTGCCGTCGAGCCAGGCGATGCAGGCCAGGAACCTGTCCACACGGTTGCCGTAGCTGTCGCCCCAATTGCTGACGGTGCCACGGGCAGGCAGGTAATCGACCGTCTGCATGGCAGCTCCCGTCTCTCCATTGAACACGGTGAGGTACTCGGGACCACTGAGGATGTAGCCGGCACTGTTGCAGTAATTCTTGGTGGCATCGCCAATGACCTTGCCTGTGCCATCCACCGTGCCGTCGGCTGTCTTGCAGACCAACTCGGCCTTGCCGTCGCCGTCGAGGTCATAGACCATGAACTGGGTGTAGTGGGCGCCGGCACGGATGTTGCGCCCGAGGTTGATGCGCCACAGGAGGGTGCCGTCGAGTTTATAACAGTCGATATAGACATTGCCGGTCCTGCCCGAGTTGGCGTTGTCCTGCGAATTGGAGGGGTCCCACTTGAGGAAGATTTCGTATTCGCCGTCGCCATCGACATCGCCCACACTGGCATCGTTGGGGCTGAACGTGACCGTGCTGCCCGAGATGACGGTGTCGGGGATGGCGGTCATCAGGATTTCGTGATAGCCTACAGGGGCTTGCGCAGGCAGGGTGTAGGTGGCAGCCTGGTCGGCCAGCTCCACACCGCCCACCACCGGCACCAAGCGGAAATGGCCCTCTTCGTCGGCCTTATGCGGCACGATGGCCGAAGTCTTGGAGGTGACGCGCACAAGTTCGTCGTTCTTGTACAGATGAAAGGCCACATCCAATGAATCGGTGGAGAGATAGCGCCAGCTGACGAAAGCCCGGAGGGCACTGCTGCGGATGGCAATGAGTCCGCGCCCAAGCTGTTCGCGCTGCATTTGGGAAAAATCATAGTTGGTCTGTGCCGTGACTACGGCAGGGGTCCATAGGACCGCCCACAGGAGCAGGATGGAAAGTAATTGTTTCTTCATGCGTGAAAGTGTGAATTGTGAATGATAAGTGGTTTGAAACACTGGCGGCCTCTTGCCATGCTCCGGTTTCCCCAGCACGACAAGAGACCGCCAGTATGTAATAAAGAACGATTTTACTTGAACGGCAGATACCAGTTCTTGGGTTCGAGCAGGCTCTTGGCAGGGTTGTTGCCCTTCAGCTTGTTTTCAAACCAACGCGAACCGAAGTCGGCACCATAGAGGCCGGCCTCATTCTTGTGGCGGGCCATACGCTGGAGGTCGTAGAAGCGGACTCCCTCGAAAGCGAACTCCTTGGCATACTCGTCGCAGAGGATATCCTCCATGGCATTGATGTAGTCTTGCTTATCGGCACTTACAGCCACACCAAATGTCTGTGCAATCTCAGCCATCTTCTCTCCGATGATGACGGAGGGCAGGTAGTGGTGGTTACGCTCCGAACCGACGGCTGTTGCTCTCGAGCCTACCACACCGCTGTTGTTCTCTATGCGGACCATATTGCGAGTGCCGCCTCCATGGTGATGGATACCATAAGTGACTTCAGGAACGAAGACGTTGCGGTTTTCCGCATTGAGGAAAGGCACCTCGTTGGTGAGCAGGCTGATGGCCTCGGCAGTGAGGTACTGATGTTTGCCATAGACATCACCGGCACCGGGAACCAATTCTTCCAGATAAGTGGAGATACCGTTGCGCAGGATGGCAAAAGAGAGTTCGGGATAACCCAACCGGTTGAGAGCCTCGGCCAGGTGCAGCCAAAGGGTCGTCTCACGGAACAGATAAATGTTGGCATTCTTGTGAGCCTTGCCGATGTAGATTTTGGTAGTGTCCGTCATATCACGGTTGAGGATGGCCTGGTCGCGCAGATAGGCACTTTCGCCAATCTGGTAGTTTGCACGGGCATCTCCGTTTTTCCACACTTTCACCGTATCGGGATTGGACTGTATTGTCGAGCCACTGTAACTGTAGGGATAGTAATAGTAGGCACAGCTGTCTGTCAGCGCAAAGTAAGCGGCCGATGGGATAATCTGTACCTCATCCACACGCGGGCAATAGCCGCTACGGTCGGTAGAATAGTAGTCGTAACCGAAAGCCAGCGGCACATCAGTGGTCTTTCCACGCTGCGAGCTGACAGCCATGGGGATGTATGACACCACATCAGCAGGCGAAGCCGTGTTGGAGAAGATGTTATAGTAGTTCATACTCACCAGATTGTACATACCGGCATAATCCTCGGGAGCCGTGTCGTATCCTGCACCGAAGTTGCGCCGGCCACCGGTCCACTCTTTAGCCACCAGCTTGTTGTCGCACAGATATTTGCAGTAGTGCTGTGCTGCTTCCAGCCACTGGCCGTCTTCGAGATACATCTCACCCAGGATGACATCCACCGGCACATAAAGCATCTGCATATTGATGTTCTTGGGATTACCCCAATTGGTGCTTCCCACACTATAGGAGGTGTTTCCCATGGTGGGCAGAGGCAGGCCGGAATACTTCTCCAACGAAGGAGCCAGCTCGGCCACAATCTCCGTCAGCGTCTTCTTGGGGAAGTTCGCTTCGTCAATCTGCGAAATGGCAGTCAGCGGCTCGGTGTAGAAAGGCACACCCAGCTCGTTGCCACCGTAGGTGCGGGCCAGCTGCAGATAAGCCCAGGCACGCCATGCCTCTACAGCGGCATACTCGTTGATGGACACATTGGTAGAACCGATGTAGAGCGATGTATCGCGGTTGGCCAGGTAGTAGTTGCAGTTGTTGATTACCTTATAATATACATAGGCACTGTCATACTTGTTGCTGGTCGTAGCCGAATAGTCGGCCAGCAGGCGGAGGTTGTTGTCGGTATGCGTGGTGGTGGACACCAATTCGCCACGCATCTCTCCCACAAAGAAATACTGGTCGGCCACCTGCTGCATGGCTTGTGCGATACCCAAGGCATAGAAGACGGAGTCTGTCATGTTGTCCAGATCAGGGTCTATCACCATGCTGTCGTTCTCAGTCATCAGCATGTCTTCGCACGACGTAGTGGCGAAGAGGCCGAAGAAGGCCATAAGACCCACCCCCATGCCCCTCCCAAGGGAGGGGAGTAAATGGTTAGAACTTATTTTATTCAAAAATCTTGTAATCATAATTCTTACAGTTTTGGTATTAACTATATTTCGTTATTTCTAAAGCTATCCACTCCCCTCCCCCGGGAGGGGAAAGGGGGTGGGGCAGCTTTTACAAATTAATCTTCAGACCGAGTATGAAAGCGCGGCTTTGGGCTATGTTGCCACAATCGATACCCTGATACATCACGCTGTTGCCAATGCTGAACTCCGGATCGTTGCCCGTGTACTTGGTGAGTGTAAAGACATTCTGTGCTTCACCCCATACAGAGATACTCTGCAGCCATGAAGTCCATGACTCCGGCACAGGAATCTGATAGGTCAGGCGCACATTCTTCATGCGCAGGTAAGAGCCGTCTTCAATCCAGCGGTCGGAGAAGCGGTTGTTGCCCAACGGGTCGCCATAAGCCAATTTGGGCAATGAAGCCTGATGGCCTTCATAACGCCAGTGGTCCATCTCGGCCACCTGCTGGTTGTAGAAGGTAGAGCCTGAGTTGAGGATACTGCGCTGGTAGTTATAGACATCGTTGCCTACGCTGAAGTTGAAGCCCATGTCGAGGGTCAGCTTCTTCCAGTTGACAGAAGCGAAGATGTTACCGTAGAAGTCGGGGTTGGGGTCACCCAACACCACCTTGTCGCGCTCGTCGATGCAGCCGTTTCCATCCTGATCGATGAAGTGCACATCACCGGCTGTGAAATTCTGACGACGGCCTGCATCATCCAACATGTAGAGGTATCCGTCGTTGCCGGCAGCCTTGGCCTCGGCATCTGTGGCAAAGACACCGGCTGTCTGGTATCCGTAGAACTGGCCGATGGGGTTACCCACTGCCATCAGGATGTTGTTGTCGCCATAGACCGAGTTGCAATAGTCTGTAGTACCCATAGCATTTGCGCCATCCACGAACGAGCGCACGGGCAACGAAGTCACCTCGTTCACATAGTGTCCCACACTGGCACCGAGTTCGAGCGTAAAGTCTCTGCCGGACACGGGCTTACCCGAAATGCTCACTTCGAATCCCTTGTTCTCCAACGAGCCGCCATTGGTCCAATACTGGTTGATACCGGAAATAGGGGTGCTGAAGGTCTGGTAGGTCAGGAGGTCGTCCGTCTTGTGCAGGTAGAAGTCGGCACCCACAGCCAAGCGGTTGTTCAGCATGTTGGCTTGCAGACCGACATTCCACTTGGTGGTAGTCTCCCACTTGATTTCGTCGTTACCGATGTTGGTCAGCTGGATACCTACAGCATTGTAGTTGAAACGCACGGAGCTGAACGATGTGCGGGCGGCATAGTTGGAGATGTCGTCGTTTCCGCTGATGTCGAAGCCGGCATTCACACGCAGGTAGTTCACGAATGAGTTCTTCGGGAACCACTTCTCGTTGCTCATCACCCAACCGAGCTGTACACTGGGGAAGATGGCCCACTGTGTGCCGAACATCTTCACACCACCATCGGCCTTGGAACCGAAACGGCTGTTGGCTTCGGCCAACAAAGAGACGGTGGCAAAGTAGCGGTTCCGGTAGTTGTAGTCGCCCGATACATACCACTGCATGTTCTTCCATACATCGTTGGCACCTGATATGTCGGAGTATCCGGCACCCGGGTCAGCTGTCAGATAGGGATTCTTGTCGTTCTGTGCCGAACCGAACTGAGTGTTGGCATCACTGCCGTCGTAAGAGAAGTAGTTGTAGCGGAATCCACCGATGGCAGCGATGGAGTGTGCGCCATACTTGTTCTCCCAGTTCAGATAGGTGTTGCTCAACACGTTGCTCTCCTTGGCAAAGAGCGAAGCCGTCAGGTTATACACCGTAC
>CAZTPB010000112.1:0-6862 GCA_964614555.1 uncultured Bacteroides sp. | reverse complement strand
ACTCGGCATAGGGCAGGGCGGCACCGTCCTTGGTGATGGCGGCCTTCTCCTGAGCGCCCAGTGCACGCTTGTACTTCATCACCAGCTTGGCGTTGCGCGGACGACAAGGGGCTGCACTTCCGTTCACGGTGATGACGATGGGCAGCGGACCTTCAACGGTCTCCACACCACCGTCGATGTGACGCTTCACGGTGATGCGCTTGTCGGCAAGGTTCACGTCGAGGATTTCCTCGGCGTATGTAATCTGTGTCAGACCCAGCTTTTCGGCCACCTGAGGACCTACTTGAGCGGTGTCACCGTCGATAGCCTGACGACCACCGATGATGATGTCAAACTCTCCAATCTTTTTGATAGCTGTAGCCAAAGCGTATGAGGTGGCCAGTGTGTCGGCACCTGCAAAGGCGCGGTCGGTCAGCAGGTACCCGTTGTCGGCACCGCGGAACAGACCTTCGCGGATTACTTCAGCAGCACGTCCGGGACCCATCGTGAGGATGGTAATGGTTGAACCCGGGTGAGCATCTTTCAGTCTCAAGGCCTGCTCCAGTGCGTTCAGGTCTTCGGGATTGAAGATGGCGGGCAGGGCGGCACGGTTTACAGTACCCTCTGCGGTCATGGCATCTTTCCCCACATTGCGAGTGTCGGGTACTTGCTTTGCCAATACTACAATTTTCAAACTCATCTTACTTATTAGTTTTAAAATTAATGTTATTTGTCCAGTCTCAGTCAAACCCGCTTTGACACATTGAGGCACAATGCGGGCTATCAAGGGGCAAAAGTACGCAAAACGGTTTAACTGACAAAGCTTTTGCCTGTAAAATTGCACACTTCGGCTATTTTTGAGCAAGAAAAGTGCGGGATGATGAACAAAAAAGGCCTTTTTGCCGAATGAAATCCAGTAATTTCTGATAGACGGGTTGTTGCTCCAGCAAGGGGGCATGGCCGATGATGAAGAGTTGTTTGCGTGCTCTTGTGAGTGCCACGTTGAGTTTGCGGTCGATGGTGATGCCGTCCGTATCTACCGGTGCAGAGAGGATGTCCAGCAGATAAGGTTTGCTGACGGTGGTGCTGTAAATGATGATGTCTCGCTGGCTTCCCTGATAGCGCTCTACGGTGTCGATGGTAATCTCTTCCGTGTTAGGGAGTTTCAGTTCGGCCAACCTGTGTGCAATCAGTGCTATCTGGTTGCGGAAGGGGACGATGATACCGATTCTTCGGGCAGCGTCGAATTTCTCACCGTTTTTCTCGCACAGCCGGTGGATGGCACTGACAAGGCGCGCTGCCATACAGGCTTCGTGCCTGTTTACTTTGTCCGGCTCGTCTTCAGGAGGCAGTGGGGTGTCGATGAAGCAGAGGCGCGAGGTGGCTGCCAACCGTTCGTCGGTGTCGGTGGCTGCATATGTTTTCCATTCGAGATCGGTCTCTTGGTGTGGCAAGGGGATAATTCCCAATTTGCAGGCATAAAAATGTTGGTTGACAAAGTCGCTGATGGCCGGGTGCATACGTCCTTGTCGGTGCAGCATGGCCTGTATCCCTTCGGCAGGTTGCAGGCGTTGCCGTTCAGAAAGGCGTTCGAAGAGTGAGTTCCTACAATTCGTAAGGCCTATATCAAGCAATGCCGGCTGCCTTACTTCGGACTCTTCCGGCTGTTGCAATACCACTGCGGGCAACTGTTTGTGGTCGCCTATCAGGATGAATTTCCCGATGGCACAACGCCCCTTGTTGTGGGCACAGAGCAGACCGATGATTTGCGGCTCCAAGATTTGGGACGCTTCATCCACAATGGCTACATCGAAGTGTTTCAATTGGAACAGTTCCGGTTTTCCGCCAATGGAGGCCACGGTGCCACAGATGATGCGCACTTCACTGACTGCACGGCATACTTCGCTCCGTCGGGCGCAATGCTGCATGAAGTTCTTCAGCAGGTGTGGGCGGAAGCGTGGTTCGCAGGAGAGTTCGCTGCCGATGCGCAGATAAGGTGGGGCGGGAGAGATGCTCTCCAGCATTTCACAGATTTCATCCACCGCCCGGTTGGTATATGAGAGTAGCAGCAGGTTGCAATCCGGTTGGGAGTGAAACTCCTCCACCATCGAACGCAAGGCTACAGAGGTCTTGCCTGTCCCCGGAGGCCCCACCAGCAGGAAATAGTCGTGTGCCTGTTTGGCTTGGAGGACAATGTGGTCAATCTCTTCATTCAGATAGTGGCGGCTCAGGCTTACTTTTTTGTTTCGTTCGGGGTTTCTTTGGCACAAGAGCAGGTCGCGTCGGTGTCGGGGGGTGGTCAGCAGGGTGTAGAGCCCCTTGTAGAGTGTGCTGTAGGATGAGTCCATGAAGTCATGCTCGATGGCATAGCGGCTCTCGCGGTGAAATACGATGGGGTTGCGCTGATGGTATCTCAGCCCGATAGTGAGGCTGTGGGCTGTGAGTGTTTCGATGTTGCCGCGTATCACCTGTCGGTTGGTGGCTTTGTCAGTTTCGTCATTCCGTTCGTAGAGCAGGACGATGTCCCCTTGGCGGAAGTTGGGCAAAAAGTGTTCGTCTGCTGACGGAATCTCCAGTATCACCTTGTCTATCCCCTCATCGGACGTGAAATCCGTTATCTTCAGGTTGATGAGCATGTTTCCCATTTCCATTTTGGTGGCGGTGTCGGCATTCCAAATGCTGGAAAATCCGTAGTCGGCAGCTCCTGCTCCGCCACCCGTCTTGGAAAGAAACTGTTCTCGGGCTACAAAGGCTGTAAAGCGATGGAAATAGTCAGCCGTCAGTGTGCCGGCTTCGCGGATAGGTTGCAGGAATGCCTCCAATTGCAGACGTTGGTAAACCTCCCACAGTCGTCCGTGTACGTGTCGGGTGTTGAGGCTGTCGGCTGTGAGTTGGGGCAGCAGGCTTTGTCCGCCGTCAGTGGCCAATGTCCGTTCGTTGGCTACGATGCGGTTGCGCAGTTGCATGGCCTGCTGTATCTGTGTGGTGTTGCTGTGTCCTACAAAAAGTTTGGGATATTGCGAGTAGAACAGGTAGCTGGTGATGGCGTTCCGTGGGATGTCCAGACTATAATACAACACCTCTTTATATAAGGCCATCTGCAGGGCGTGGCTTTCGCGGGGGTGCAGGGAGATGCCGGCACCGTCAGCCTTGCCGGACTTTAGTTCTATCAGGCTCTTGAAGTCGCCTTGCAGGAAGTCCATACGTCCCTGTAGCCCCATGCATTCGCAGAGGAAGGATGGCTCCAGCAGTGCCCCGCTTTTGTCTATCTGGCAAGTGGGTGAGTTGAAGACGGCCTGCACGGTGTCATGGATGGCCTTGAACTGGTGTTGCGCACGGTCGAAATACTCCTTGTCGATGTGCTCGTTGGCCGAATAGGCCAGCAGTTCGCTTCGGAATACCTTCTGCATGGAGCGTTCGTAGGAGGCCGGCTGTCCGGGCTGTTCGTTCACACAGTCGTCCAGAAATTGGTTGGCGGCATTTCCTAATAGGATGTGGTGGCTGTTTTCGCGCGGTTTGAACTTGTTTACCAGATAGTTCAGCGGGCTGTCACCATAGTTTTGCAAGCATTCGGCCAGCGAACTGATGTCTATCAGATAGTCCGGCTCGAACACCAGCAGTTCGGGTTGCAGGTTGCCGTCTTCCCTTACCAGAACGGTCAGCAGATTGAGCTGGCACTGCGGATAGAGCAGTGTCGGCAAGTCGGCAAAGATGTCCGTTTCCCGATAATGGACTTTCAGAGGTAACTCCCCATAGGCATCGCAGTGTCCGTAGAGCAGTGTCTCGTCCCAATGGTCGATGATTATACGGATGCGTTTGACGGTCACCCCCGGTTGTAGTGCAGTTGGTCGTTCCATCGTGTGTCAGTTGGCTTTTGTTGTCAATCCGCAATCTTACTTTGGTAGATGCGGTGTCTGCCCCGTATCTCACGCACGAAGTTGTAGGTCTCTACACCACGGAAATATCCGTTTTTGCAGACAGGGTCGTTGAAATACTCCGGTTTGCTTTTCAGCAGGATGAAGCGCTCTACGTTGTCCGTCCAGCGCATTTTGTCGTAGCCGTACTTTTCGGCCAGTGCCATGGCATCATAGACATGACCGATACCTGCGTTGTATGATGCCAGCAGGAAGTTTATGCGTTCGTCTGCATCCGGTATCTTCTTGAAACTGCGTTGCATGGCTTGCAGGTAGCGCACAGCTGCCTTCACGCTCTCTTCCGGATTCTGCTCCATGCCGGGCGGTATGCCCATGGCACGTGCTGTGCGCGGCATCAGTTGCATCAGTCCCTTGGCTCCAGCCCACGATACTACAGCCGTGTCGAAGTTTGACTCTGTATAGGCCAATGAGGCCAGCAGTTTCCAGTCCCACCGGATGCTGTCGGCATATTTCTTGAACAGGTCGTCGTAGTGTGATATTTTTCCGTCCTTGATGGAGAGGATATAGCCGTGAGGTTGTGCCTTGGCCGCCTCGAAATAGCGCTTCATGCTTGCCTTGTACGCAGGTGTGGATACATTTTCTTGGTGCCATCGGTTGGCTGCTTCGGCCAATAGCGGCTGGTCTTTCCGTACGGCCCACGACGAGCGTTGGTCGAAACTCACCTGTAGGCCTATCGACAGGTTGGGGTAGTAGGTGCGGTTGAGCTTGGCCACTTCGCTGTCGCTGACGGTGTAGTCTATCTCCCCCAAAGCTACCAAAGCTATCAGGTCTTCTTCCGTGATGCTGTCACCCTTCACTTCGTGGATGATGATGCCTCCGCCCAGTTCCTTGTCAAGGTTCACCAGTCGGGTATGGCAACGTCCGGGCTTCACATATACCTCCTTACCTATCAGTTGGGTCACGTCTGCTAACGGCTTTTCGCGTCGTCCCTTCCGTTGCACCAGCACCTGGTGGCTGATGACATCTTCACCGCAGTAGAGCAAGCTGTCCCGTCTGTCCAGTGTCACCGGCAGGTTGTAAGCGATGAAGTCCCCCTCGCCCTGCAGCAACATCTGCTCCAATTGCTGGGGGCTGTCGGCCACCTTCATTTCCAGCTCCACCCCTAATGAGCGGGCAAACTGTTCGCACAGCTCGTATTGGAACCCCATCGGTTCGCCCCGATAGTTGAAGTAGGTGGTCGAGCTGTAGAGTGTCAGAGCCACGATGCGTCCGCTGTCCCTGATTTCCGTCAGGTCGTGCACAGGCATCTGTTGCTCCTCCTTCTTCGGTTGCTGCTTGTTGCTGTAAAACGAGAAGATGAGAAAGGTGAAGAGACTCAGGGCTATGAGGAAGGGCAGGAGGTATTTCATGCGCAATTATTTCTTTTCCAATTTGTACAGCTTGTCACTGGGGCGCACCTTGCCCGGCACCTTGATGGAGATGTGTTCGCCCTTGTGTGCCGTCTGTACGGGCTTCAGGTCGTAACGTATCTCATCGAGGTCGATGAAGACAGCCCCCGTAGTCGGCCCTGTGATGAGCAGCTTGTCTCCTACAGAGATTTCTGCTGCCTCTATCAGAAATTCGGCCACACCGATGTTGCTGAAGTATTTGATGCCTTTGCCCACATACACCTTGCGTTCGGTGGCTTCGGAACCGTAGATCTTACTCCATTCGCCCAGACGCTGTCCGAGGTAGTATCCGTCCCAGAATCCCCGGTTGAAGACGGTCTTTAGCCTTTCGTCCCAAGCATCTTTCTTCTCCTCTGTCAGTGTGCCGTCGAGGTAACTCTTGATAGCCTCCTTGTAGCAGCTCACCACGGTGTGTACATATTCGGGACCTCGGGCGCGCCCCTCAATCTTGAATACCCTGACACCGGCTTCCATCATCCGATCCATGAAGCGGATGGTCTTCAGGTCTTTGGGCGACATGATGTATTTGTTATCTACCTCCAGTTCGATGTCGCTCTCCTTGTCGTGCACGATGTATGATCGGCGGCACACCTGCATACAGGCACCCCGGTTGGCCGAGTGGTTCAGGTTGTCGAGGCTCAGGTAGCATTTGCCGCTCACTGCCATACAGAGGGCACCGTGGCAGAACATCTCGATGCGTACCTGTTCGCCCCGTGGGCCACAGATGTTCTCTTTCTGTATCGTGCGGTGTATTTCGGCCACTTGGTCAAGGTTCAGTTCGCGTGCCAGCACCACCACATCGGCAAATCGGGCATAAAACTTCAGTGCTTCGGCATTGCTGATGTTCAGTTGGGTGGAGAGGTGCACCTCCTGCCCGATGCGGTTGCAGTAGTCCATCACCGCCACATCAGCGGCTATTACGGCCGAGATGCCTGCCTCTTTGGCTGCTTCCACTATCTTGTGCATCAGGCAGATGTCTTCATCGTAGATGATGGTGTTCACCGTCAGGTAGCTCTTCACCCCGTGTTGGTCGCAAATGGCGGCTATCTCCTTCAGGTCGGTGATGGAGAAAGTGCTGGCCGAGCGGGCACGCATATTCAGGTTTTCTATGCCGAAGTAGATAGAGTCGGCTCCAGCCTGTATGGCGGCCATCAGCGATTCACGGCTTCCGGCAGGAGCCATTATTTCAAAATCTTCCAGTCTGTGCATGGTGTCTCTTCTTTGTCTGAATTAAAACTTTTGCCTGCAAAGTTACGATTTAAATATGACTTGAAAAAGCATTTCTTCATTCTACTTTTTGAAGCTGGTACACTTTTGTTGTAAGTTCGGTCGGAAAAGTGTTGCATTTTGTTATAAGTTCGGTCGGAAAAGTGTCGTTTTTTCTTGTAAGTTCGGTCGGAAAAGTGTATCTTTGCCACCAAAAACAGCAACTCCGTTTCTCCATGTCCGATTATCGCGAACAGGGTTGGATGAAAAATGTCCCTCTTTATGCCATCATCGGCTATTTGTCGTAAGAGGAAAGAATATCCCAAAGGTGACATCTTGCATGACAAACTCCGC